>PBOG01000053.1 GCA_002724245.1 Planctomycetaceae bacterium | reverse complement strand
GCTGCTGGCCCTGGCACAGGCTCCCGCCACAGCCACTATCCTGCTGTTTGAAAATCTGGCCCTGCCAATGGCCAGGGAACTGGATGGTTTGCAGTCCGTACAGGATTATGGCGATCACGTCAGCAGCGCGAGTACGGGTGGCTTCAAAAACTCTTTCGCCAAGGGAAATGGCTGGACTCCAAACATCACACTGGACTATAGCGCTGGCAACGACCGTAAAACAGTCAGCTCGTGGCGCGCTGGCTGGGATGGCGGTGATGGTGCCAACTACTTGCTGGATGGAGACGACGGAGGGCCCTACTACTACTGGTACACCTTCACCCCGCATCGCGGGGTCGGTTTGGTCCTCCGCATGCTGGACTTGGACGGCGTGGGGGAAAACACGAACCGGGTTGACTGGAAGATCTACGCCAACTCCAAGGTAGGCCCGGTCCTCGCCAGTGGGTCCACGGGCGATTTTTCCGGTGATAAGACACAACTTCAGCTGGGCATGAAAGAACCGCACTTTGGCATCGTCATTCTGGAACTCACGCACACCGGTGCGCGCACCACACTGGCCGTAGACAACCTCCAGTTCGACGAAGCTCCCGCCTCCGCCAACCCGCACGTGAACGAGCCGGTTGCCGTCGGTACCCACAAACAACTCCTGGTCGACGATTACGTTATCGCCAAAACCAGTGGTCTTGCGCGGACCCTCGGCAAAGTCACCAAACGCAATGGCGGACAGCCCGTGTTCGATGGACATTTCTACGGCACCGTCCTCTACGACGAAGGGAAATTCAAACTGTGGTACCGAGGAGCTCCCTACGGCTACGCCGAATCGACCGATGGCCTGCACTTCCGCAGGATCTCCAAACTCGTGGGTCTTGATCCGGCGCATCGCAATTCCGCATCGTTCTACATCGATCCCCACGAAACAGACCCTGCGCATCGCTATAAGGTCTGTTATGCCTATTTGCGACCACACGCCGCTGCCCTCGCTTATTCCGCCGACGGCATCCACTGGAAGCCGTACAACAATGGGAAACCGGTCACCCATCGCGCGGCGGATACCTACAACCAGATTCTGTGGGACGAGGAAGCGCGTGTTTATCGCATGTTCACGCGCACGGATTTCCGACGGCCTCCCGATGGGCTCGAAGTCCGTGGCGCGCGCGACATGATCAACCCCGACATCAAAGCCGACCCGACCAATTGGCGCACAGTGCGTGAATGGAAATTTGGCAAGGGCGTCACCGATGAAGTCTATCGTCGCCAGATTTACGCCTTGACCGACTGGATCTATGAAGGAGTCCATTTCGGACTGATGTCGGTCTACGAGTTCATCCCCAAGCCAGGGGCACCATACGACTCCAGGCCAGATCTGGTCAAACGGCACGACCACGACGTGGTCAATTTCTACATTGGTACGACGCGTGGCAACGCTATGTGGGACCTGAACTGGGTCTATGCCGACAAGCCACTAATCCCGCGTGGTCCGGATGGCAGTTTTGACAAAGACATGATTTACCCCGCTTCGCAGATCATCACGCACGACGACACGCATTGGATCTATTACAACGGCTACCCTGAACGCCACGGCATCGGCGACCGTGGAAAATACGGAATTGGACTGGCGACGCTCAAGCTCGATCGGTTCATTGGCCGGCAAGCCAGCGGCCAGCAACCGGGCAGTCTCGTTACCCGGCCATTCAAACTGACTGGCACAAAAATCCAAGTCAACGTCAGCGCCATGGCAGGCCGCATCCGCGTCGAGGTGCTCGACGCGCAGGGCAACCCACTCCCGGGATTCTCGGGCTCCGGCGCGCCGTGGCAGACTGCGGTCGACTCTTTGCGCTGGCAACCCCAATGGAAGACAGACCTGGCACCCTTGCGCGGAAAACTCGTTCGCCTGCGTTTTCAGCTGGAAAACGCGAGCCTGTTTGCCTTTCAGATCAAGTAGCCGCCCTTGCGCAAGTGGCAGCGCATCCTGTTGCGCGGGGGCGGATTCCGTCCTGGCCACCGAGCCCCGACCCCACCGTTAAGCACCGGCGCGCTTCTTGTCCATCGATAAATAGACGATGTCCCGCAGGTAATTCCCCTCTGACCGATGGTTGAATTGTCCTCTTCTCGTAAGGGCAACCATCGAGACCAGCCAGAGCAGAAACGCCAGGACTCCTACAACACCCAGTAGAGCTCCATGTTTGATGTCTACAAACAGCGGAATGAACAAACCGGCAGGATACAACAGACGCACAATCCAATAGTCCTCGGTAATCCGACGCGTGCGATCTGCATTGTCGTGGAACCAGGCCTGGGTAATCTGATCGTGAAAGGTCCACAGGCTGAAAGTGTAAATGATACTGTAGCAATCCAGCCACGCGTAAATCGCCATAAACACGAGGTACGACCATTTGCAACCGACTGACGTAAGCCAACCTACCTTGGACCAGTCGAACTCAAGCGCACCACGTTTTGTTTGAATGTAGATTACCGCAAATATCAAGAACCCAGGCCCCCACCAGGCAAACAGCAAGGTAGAAATCACATCTCCGGCCAGAAGCGCTTTCACGAAGCAGACCGAATGGAACAACTGCAGGAAAATACCGGCCGCTTCTCCCAGGTAGATACTGTGGATCCTGATCTTGCCCGCGCTGAAGACAAACAGCCCAATCCGAATCGCAGCAAACAGCATGAATGCAGCGATCCAGAGATTCAAGAAAACAGATGCTTCTTCAAACGATTGATAGACCTCAGGTTCAAACCCAAACATAGTACTTACCGCCTAAGAGTGTGTAGCGTCTGCACCTATTAACCCACAGTTCAACCACCAACTAGCCACGCCCCAGATCCCTCTCGGCAAAACTCAACAAGTCACGGAACATGCGATCAAAGATGTAAGCACCCAACTCGAGCCCCTGCTCGATGAAATAACGGTGACTTTCCCACTTCGGTTCGACCACTGCGAAAATCTCCTCCGCGTGCCGCTTGTCAATTTCCGCATGCAGCTTGTAGTGAATCAAATCATCTGCTGCGACCCACCCGTTTTCTACGACAGCCTTGCCAATGATCGCCGACACGTCGGAGAAGATGTATTCCTGGATTCCGAGGCAAGCGACACCCACCTCCAGCTCATCCAGCACACAGGAAGTCGTTAAACAACTATTGAAGGCGCGAACCGGCGACCACAACGACCACTGGGANTGGTCTTCCAACGGCGTAACGTCACTGCCGATNCTTNTCAGAAATCGCTGGAACGTCGTGTGGTGAAACTCGTCCACGTTGAATTCCCCATGTTCTTCGACNACGTTGTGAAGGATATCGAGTCGCATTTTCGGATCGGGAATTTTCGCGACCAAGGCGGCCATTGGGCGCGGGAAAAANGTCACTGCAAAGAAAAACTGTTCCTGGGTCAGCCGAAAACACTCCAGGTCCATTTCGCCCGACGCNAATCCTGAAAANTAACTGTTCTGCAAGACGCCAACTCGTTTGATTACTTCNTCNGCGCGAGCCGTTACCTGNGGTGCTCTACTTTCGTGTTCCATCTNTAGATCTCCGCTGAATTAATATTCCANTGCCAACCGNNCTCAATTCCTGAACCATAAATAGTCGCCGGNGCCAATACGANCTCTGACTTGCCCAACGCCNGCATCATGTGGGGAACATCNGGCGCGGATATTGGCACATAGANNGTGGGAAAACCAAGCTGNCTTGCCCGTGCAAGTACACACCGGATCAAACACACGCCAGCTGCGACATCGGCAAACGCGAAACTCGAAAGGTGAGCGCTCTTCATTTCACGTTCCGTCGAGTCAATCAAGCGTTTCGCCTCATACGTGTCCTCAAGACGCCCACACGCCAAGCGGTCAGACGAACAAAACCAGGCAGGTGTGACGCGCGAACGATCGCGCGGATTGCCACCCACTACACCGTAGCGTCGCCGACTGAGCTGACGATAACAGGTCTCACCCGTCCGGTAATCAACCTCCGCAACATTTCCGGGATCGCTTTCATCCGCATTGACCGGAACGCGCAAGATGACCACCTGTCCCAGCGCTTCAAACAGCGGGAATCCCAGGCGACCCGTATAACGTTCGGGAGTCACCCGGGTTCCATCCATGACAACACCAAACGCCGCAGACGCGCGGCCATCCATCCACTGCCCGGCGGACCGCATCAACCTGTACAACGTACGTCCACGGTGCGTACCGGGGGCCACTTTCAGGTCGGCGAAATAGGCAACTTTTTTTTCCTGACCATCCGGCAACAACAGGCTACGTACCATGGCACCGAGGGTACCGAACACACAGCCTCCCTGTTCGGCGACAAAACAGGATGCCTCACCAATCGCCCGGAAAAAACGTGGGTAATCTTCCCCGTGAGAAATGCGGAAAGAATGCGAGTCCCCCAAGGGGTAGGTAAATTGCTTTTCAAAAACCTCCAATGCGTGAGCCATCGGCTTGTCCGGGGCCCGCTGATACTCGTGCACCCTCATGGCTTTCTTCCCAAATGCACACCACGATAGAAAAAACTGCGGTCTGTTCGCTGCAGCTCTTCCGACCGGGCTGCATCCCACTGGAATTGCTCGCCCATGGCTCGAATATCGAGGCTTGAATTGAGCTGTCGAATCAGAATCGTGCCACCTGGGCGCAAAGCCCGCCAGGCCGCTGCCAGCGTGCGTTCCGCTTCCTCGATCGTCAACCAGTCCAGGATGTTCGAGATGTGAACGAAATCATATGTTTCAACGTTTTCCTCCAGAACCGGCGCCATGAAAGACTGGGTATAGTGAATTTCTGGCACCGGCGCCTGGGGTGGGATTTCCAGCCAAGGCGATACGGCGTCTTCGGAGAAACGCCCCGCCAGCATTTGCCACAGATACGGGTTTGTGTTCGCCGGCAAAGTCGCCAGCACGTGCCTGGTCCGTTCCGCGAAGTGGCGGCTGAAGACCTGAACCGGGTTTTTCGTCGGCTCTGGTCCAAACAAGTGGACCAGCGTAGGCAGGTACATGACATCATCAATGACTCGGTCAAACGCGTCTCCCAATTCGGTACCTGGTGCCAGGCACCTCGCCTGTTCAGTGGGCTCACTTAAAGACAACGCCTGGCGTAAATCGGGCAAATGCGTTCCCAACATCGCGCGCAACCGCTCAAACAACAACTCATAGCGCCCCACGTGATCGAGACCTTTCTCAACCACAAAATCGAACGGACCAAAAATGGTCTCGGGCTGCTGCAATTCGTCCAACAAACGCGTGATTGTGGCGGCGCGATCACTGACGTCCATTTCCGTGTGGCCGAGTATCGCCAATCTTTGTTGCACAGGCAGTGCCAGCAGTCTTAACTTCAGTTGCGCAAGCGCCAGTTGGGCTGGGTTGGCATCAACAAGATGAAGCTGCGCAACATTTGGACGTGTCGCCAATAAAGCGGCCGTACAACCACCCGAGGCGATCATCAGTACGCGCGCGCCTTCCGGCAAAGAGTCGACAATCCAACGATCCTGGAGGGCGTCCTCGCGCACTTGCGCAAATGCGAGAGGTAAGCCTGCAGTTCTTTCCATCCAGCTCGCCAATTCAGTTTCCATGTCCCTGTTCCACATCTGGTTTCGAAGTCCATGAGATCTCTGCACGACAGACTACATGGAGCACATACTACCGGGAGTTTCGGTGCGTTACACGTGACAAACAACCCTGTAACTCGACTTCCGAACCCGACACGGGTAACGCTAATTTGTCTGCTGGCGTTTTTTTTGAGGTGGATTTTGAGTCTATCGTCGAAAAGCGGCCGGATAATAGACGCCCAGTGGTTTAGAGGCCGGATGTTCGACAAGCGCGCGCAAAATCTGCGGAGGAACCCATTTCGACTGGCTTTTCCGTGCTGCCAGGTTGCCTGGCACCATATTCACCAGGCTGCCGCCTGCGACCAGAGAAAAAACAGCGGCAATTGCGGAAACGGGGATGTCGCAGCTGGAAACCTGACGCCACGATCGGGCAACCAATACACCGGTACAGCACCCGAGCGCACTACTTTTCGATTATCGCAACGCCGGTAAACGCTGCCATCCTGAGACTTCCAGACCGCCACAACAGCCACCCACTGCATCTACGGAAACACGCGAGTAAACTGATGAGCGTGCCTGTCCAAAACGCCAGGGCACTTCGAGAGGCCGTTGCAGAAAAACAGTTGTGTAGGCCATGTCACCGGTCCGTCAAATCGGTGCGACATCTATCTATCAACTCTGTGAGAGAAAGAACACCACTATGAGAAAAGCCAGCGCCACGAGCTGCCTGGGAACCCTGGCCCTGCTGTTGCTGCTGGCAGCATTCGGGACGGCCGAAACACGCCGCCCAAACGTCATCTTCTTCTTGATCGACGACCTCGGATGGCGCGATCTGGGTTGCTACGGAAGCCCTTTTTACGAAACTCCCCATATCGATCAGTTCGCCACACAGAGCGTCCGATTCACACAGGCCTATGCAACCTGTCATGTCTGCTCGCCAACCCGCGCCAGCATCATGACGGGCAAGTACCCGGCCCGTCTGCAACTGACCGACTGGTTACCCGGCCGCAGAGAATTCTCCTTCCAAAAATTAAAGAACGCAAAGATCCACCAGCAACTACCGTTACAAGAGGTGACAATCGCGGAGGCACTCAAGCAGCATGGATATCGCACGGCGCATATCGGTAAATGGCACCTCGGGGAAGAACCTTTTGGTCCACTCCAGCAAGGCTTCGACATCCAGATTCCTCGCTGGAACAAGGGCTGGCCCAAGCGAGGCTACCACGCCCCGTTTCAACTCGACGGTCTTGCAGCGACACCCGGTGCCTACCTGACCGACCGATTGACCGACGAAGCCGAAAAGTTCATCGAAAGCAGCAAAGACCAGCCCTTCTTTCTCTACCTGTCACATTTTGCCGTTCACGATCCCATCCAAGGACGGCGGGATCTGGTCAACAAGTACCGAAACAAGCTGCAGGAACAAACGCCGTCCACGGAGGTGCCCTACATCCTAGAAGGGAATCCCGACGCCAAGCAGCCGTTGTCCAGACAGTCGCTTACCACCCGCCTGCGGGAACCGGCCTGGTCAGGTTTCCGTGTCCTGCCCGAACGCACCGTCAAAATCAAACAACACCAGGACAACATCCACTTTGCAGCCATGGTCGAGTCTGTCGACGAGAGCCTCGGCCGGCTACTGGCCCGATTGCAGGCACTAGAGCTGGCAGACGATACCATCGTTATCCTGTTTTCCGACAACGGTGGCATGTCCGCGGCAAACTTCGGAAACCCACAGCGGGTCGTCAAGGCAAATCGTCAGGACCGGGCTTTCTCCACATCCAATCTGCCACTCCGCGGTGCCAAGGGCTGGCTGTACGAAGGTGGAATTCGGGAGCCCTTGATCATCAAATGGCCACGTCGAGGCCAGCGCGGCAAAGTTTGCAAGGTGCCGGTAATCAGTACCGACTTCTATCCGACCATCCTGGAGATGGTCGGAGTACCGCTGTTACCGCAACAACACACCGACGGACACAGTCTGGCCGGCCTGGTCAAGGGAGACCGGAAAGTCGAACGTTCAGCGCTATTCTGGCACTTCCCGCACTACAGTAATCACGGGATGCAGAGCCCTGGTGGAGCGATCCGCGTTGGAGACTACAAGCTGCTGGAATACTTTGAAAACAACACCGTCCAGTTGTTCAATCTTCAGCATGACCTGGGCGAGCAGAACGACCTGTCCGGGACCGAACCCGACAAGGTCGCCGAACTGCGCGAGCAGTTGCACACATGGCGACAGCATGTCTCTGCCGCTATGATGCCACCCAACCCGGATTACCTGCCGGGACCACCTCGCTGAATGGCATAGTCCTCTTTGCGATCCGCTGATCAGAGACGCGGTACCCTGATGTAAGACATGACCTGACGTGCGTGACCAACATTACCGCCGGGCAAGGTCTACGCGGGGTGATACCGCACATCGATATTGATGCGTTCGACGGCCAGCTCCTGCCGGGCGGCCGGCCCACGGCGCGCGATTTCCAGTTTGAGCTCGTTGACTCCTTGCACAACAGCGCCGGGGAGCAACGCCAATTCGCAGTGATTCTTGCTACCGATTTCGGTAATCTCGGCTGCTGCAGCGCCCAATTTCACAGCCAGCGCATCTCCCTGGACCGAGCCTGCGCTTTGCATGCGCAGCACTACATCGCGTAATTTGCCGCTACGCTGTGCCGCAGGAATGTCATCTCCAATACGAATTGGAATGACACGTGTCACGTCTCCCACACGCCGTCCCAAATCAACAGGAAGTGGCGCCGGTGCACTGGCCCGCTGATACTGCTCCCAGACCCGCTGGCTAACCGCAAACGACTTGTCCAAATATTTGAGTCGCTGGGGATCGCCAATTTCCGTCAAGTGGCGCTGGTATTGCTCAGGCGCCGGTCGACCGTAGCCGCGCGATCCTGGGGCTGGGATGTATTGGAAATTCCAGAGGTAAATGCCGTCGGCGCCAGCCCACCACAAGTTCGCCGCCGCAGCGCGGAGATTATCTCCTCCCAGTGTGTAGTTGGCCGGACAGTTGATGCACGGATAAACGGGAACTTCAAAGCGATGCCCCAGTTTGACCAGCTCTTCAGCTGGCGTGGAATAACAAACGTAACCGCCTCCTGTAAGAAGACGATCGATTAATCCTTCGCGCAACCAGCTTTCGATATCAAACCCAATTCGGCGGCAGGTTTCGATTGTACCCGGCACGCGCACACCGAGCAGTATCGTCCGCCCACGCTGTCGGCTGATGGTGTCCAGTCGGCGACGGGCTTGTCGAATAAACTCCGTCATCAGCGGCGTGTTCTTTTCTTCCTCCCCCAACTTGAAACACCAGGGCATGCGGAAAAAATTCAAGTCCACGCCGTCCAAGTCATACCGTCTGGCCGAATTTTCAATCCACCACAGACGGTCTTCACGCACCTGCGGATGTGCGTAGTCCAACCCGGACCACATCGCCGCCGCAAGTCCGTCCGTGACAGCGCCTCGCTGGCCCTCCGCGCCGATCAACATCTCCGGATGCGCTACCTTCAATGGGTAGATCAGCTTTGGAAACGGCAAACCATAACCATCATGACAATCGTTCATACGAACGGAACCGCAGACCTCCATTTCGTTTTCGTGACAGAACTTTGTGATCACCGGCGTGGGATCCGGCAGATTCGGCTGAAACGGGATTCCCTTTTGTTGCGTCTGCCAGTAACGTGCGGCCGCTTTTCGTTTCCGGGCGACTCCCCACATCATGCACCAGGCGAGGCTCTTGACGCCGGCAGCGCGGCAATCGTGCATGCGCAGCGCGAGAAACGCTGCGGGGCCACGATTCGTCTCTTCGGCGTAGACCAGATCACCGTCATCGTCCAGGATCAAAGGTCGCCGTCGCCAGGCCGCTGTGCGCCGCGCCTCGAGCGAGGCAGGATCGAAACTTGTTTGCCCGCGAACGCGACGCGGCATAGACCAGTAGCCCGCAACCGAGGCGGCAGACAAGAACGACCGACGGGAAACCTGCACGGAACGTGTTGCGGTACTGTTTGTTCGTCGCTTCGGCATCTATCTGGCGCGGTCACTGCGACCACCCTCTCTATTCGGTCCATGCGATGGGCAGAAACTTATTCCCGCAGTATACGGGATGCGCACAACGACTTTGCCAACCACTCATTTTCATGCCAGCCCACAGGAAAAGACCTGGGCACTGCGCCGCCTGGATCTCAATCGTACCAGGCGATGTTTGACAGCGAGCGTGGATCTTTACTGGCCAGTTTAGAGGTCTGCACCTGTGGAAAATGCGCTCAGGGTAAATCCAGTTGGGACACTCCGAGTCGTCGGGCAACCCGTTCCTGCGCTTGCGCGATCACTTCTGGAATCTGGACAGGTACACCACCTCGCCGGCCACTTTCATGCGCAGCTTCCATCAATGCGAACAACTCGATCGTCTCGGTTGCGGTGACGGGAGGGCGGCGGGACTTGTAGAACTTAGCGATTTCGGACGCCACGCCTTCATAGCCTTTGTACCGGCTCTTCGGAACCACGCCATTGACGGGTGCCGGATAACCGTACTGCCCGGCCGGAGCAATCCCCTTGGATCCAAACACCAGCGCGCTGTATTGCACGGTTCCCTGACGAATTCCGCGATACGTGCCAATCCGGCCATCGCGCCAGACACCGGTGACCAATTCCGTCTCCGCCGTGCGGGCACGCGTCACTGACAGGGCACCAATCCCCATAATGGTGTACAAGGATTCAAAGCTGTGGATGGCATGGTAAAAAAAATCGGGATGGTGTGGCTCGGTAGGGCACCCGCCGTAGACTAGGCACCCCGTTACTTCTCCGACTTCGGGGTGGCTGCGCATCTGCGCAATACCGGGACTAAAGCGATGCTGGGAACAGGAAAAGATCGGGGTCTGGTAGCGTCTGGCCAGGTGAAACATTTCAATCACGTCTTCCAACGATGCGGCCATCGGACGACCGATGTACACCGGCTTACGGGCCTTCAGTACCGGACGCACCTGGGCCAGATGGGGACGTCCATCAACCGTCATCAACATCACTGCGTCGACTTGGGCCAGAACTGCGTCGATCGTCTCTTCCATCCGTACACCCTGTTTTTCCAAGAGAGGTTTCCAACGCGGAACATTGGTAAAGCTCTCTTTCAGGTCGGGGCTGCCACCGGGCCAGGCCGCCACAACTTTCAAGCCACGCAAAGCAGGATTGTCGGCCGGCGGATGATGAAACAACTCGGTAAAGGCCAGTGCCTGGTAGTTGTCGATCGAGACAATGCCAACGCGAATCGGCTCGGCCGACTGGACCCAGGTAGAGCAGGTGAACAGGATGCCCCACAGCCAATACCACCGCAGTTGCTGCCACCCAATGGTCTGCTTGAAGACAGTCGGCATGAAGATCTCCCCTTCAGAAAATGTCCAGATACTGACGTACGGGTTGTCACCGGTCACGAACTGGGGTCACGTTGATCCCTGGCAACACCTGCCCGTCCGCGCAGGAAGCCGCTTTGTTGCAAGCTCGCCGCGTTAAGTTACGCTACACGGCGGCAGGATGCAAAACAGCTTAGATTGGCAGGGTAAATTACCCGTGTTGCCCGCGCAACCAAGGCACCACTCCATGCGACAGGACATCAACCTGGCGAACGAAATCCAGCGTTTTCAAGCAGACGTTGCGATCGAGAGTGCCCTCACGCCACCCGCCTCCTGGTACACCTCGCCTGCATTCCTGGCCCTGGAAAAACAGGCCGTTTTCCAGAATCAGTGGCTGTTCGTCGGTCGCCGGGATCAATTGCGCAACCCGGGTGATTATTTCAGCGGAACCTGTCTGGGCTGGCCCTACGTCGTGGTGCTGGACGACTCCCGGGCACCACGGGCCTTCTACAACATTTGTTCCCACCACGGCACCTGCATCGCTGAGGGAGTGGGAAATACGGAGTGTTTTGTATGCCCCTACCACGGTTGGACCTATGACCGACGTGGACACCTCACGAAGGCGCCGCTAGCCGGAGCAATGCAATCCCTCCAGAAACGCAATCTCGACCTCCAACCGATCCCGGTCAGCCAATGGGGTCCTTTCGTTGCGTTGTGGTTCGGCAAATCAGCGGCTGCGGTGGAGGCGCAGCTCGCTCCGCTGCTGGAAAGTTTTGCCACGCACCCATTTGACAACATGCAGTTTGTGCGTCGTGTCGAATACCGGCTGGACTGTAACTGGAAGGTGTTCGTCGACAACTATCTGGATGGTGGATACCACGTGGCACACGTCCATCCTGGATTAACGAGTCAACTGGAAATGTCATCTTACCGAACCACCCTGGGGGAACGATGGTCATTGCAATCCTGCCCAACCGCGACATCCCCTACGAGCGGTGCAACACTGGATTTTGGCCAACGCGTTGGCGAACACGCGGACTACGCATGGATCTATCCCAACTTCATGATCAACCGGTATGGACCGTGGCTGGACACCAACATGGTCCTGCCACTCGCGCCCGACCAGTGTCTTGTCATTTTCGATTATTACCACGCAGGTCTGCCCACAGCAGATTTCCTGGAAGAATCGCTGCGTGCCTCCGACCAGGTACAACAGGAAGACATGCAGATCTGCCGCCGGGTGCAGGCAGGACTTCACTCAGGAATTTACCAGCAAGGTGTCTACGCCCCTGGTTTCGAAGCTCCGATGCTGCACTTCCACAAGCTGCTACAGGCCGACTTTCTGCTGTCCGCGCACTCGGCTGAAACGCTTCACGTGCAATGATCTGGAACCAGAACTACCACCGCAGTGGTAGCAAGCGGGTTGTCACCTGTGCGGACCAGCAGGTACCGCGATGCTCAACGTCCGAGTCGTCGTGTTAATTGCGCACGTAGATTCTCGACCAGTTCTGGGTGCGCAGCGGCGACGTTTCGAGTCTCCCCCGCCTGAGTGGTGTGATCATACAGTTCCGTGAAACCATCACGATGCACGATCAGTCGATGGGTCACAGTACGAATGGTCTTGGCACGACCGGTGTAACTGATCGCAACACGTCCTGGAGACACCGGATCCTCAAGTTGGGGACGCAACGTAGTGCCCGGCAAACCGTCGGGGCTTGGCAAGCCGGCCAGATCGCACAACGTCGGAAACAGGTCGAGCGTCTCCACCAGGGATTCGCTCGACGCACCTGGCTGGGGAATCCCGCCGTAGCGAATAATCAATGGGGAACGTACGGACTCGTCAAACAAAGCGTGCTTGCCCCAAATGGCATGCTCGCCGAGGTGCCAGCCATGATCACCCCACAAAACGATAATCGTGTGCTTCATCTGGCCAGTCGCTGCCAGCGTCGCCATCACGCGCCCCACCTGGGCATCTGCATAGCTCACACAAGCCGCGTAAGCGCGCCGTACTTCCAGGGCAAACGCGGGATCTTTGTTGGGATTGCGTTTCCAACGGTTGTACTTCATGAATTCTCCCGACCCATGCCAGGTCGTCTTGCCCGCGGGCTTGTCCGGATGGGGAGTCGCCGGCAATGGCACGCCGGCATACAGATCGTGGTACTTCTGAGGAGCGCCGAAAGGAAGGTGAGGACGCAAGATTCCCACCGCCAGGAAAAACGGCTGTCCGCGGTCAGCGGCCAATTGCTCCAGTTGTCTGAGCGCTACTGGAATCGCTTGTCCATCAGGGTAAATCGAATCGGGACCCGCCGTCGCCTGCCAAACATCCATGCTGCCAGCACGTACGCGAATCTCGCCGTTGGCCAACCCATGCATCCAACCGCGCGGGTGTTGCCAGGGTCCTGCTGGCAACAGGTGGCGATCCCAAGAGTTGGGCATCTCAAGCTGCTGCCCATCACTCCAGTCAGGCCCACCGCGCCCCCCTGGATGGTGTGATACCTTGCCGACCGAAACCGTCGTATAGCCATGCTGACGGAACCAGGCAGGCAGGCTGGGCGATACCGACTGCGGATTATTCTGGACGCGACCTGCCCGTCGAAAGAGGGCACCGTTACCGGCGGGACCGTAGTGGCCAGTCAGCAACGCGTAGCGACTGGCACCACAGGTCGGAGCCTGCACATAGTGATGCCGGAAGAGACGACCGGCAGCAGCCAATTGGTCAATGTGTGGTGACTTGATGTAATCAGCGCCAAAGCAAGCCAGTTCCGGTCGTAAATCATCGACGCAGATCAATAACACATTCGGTTTACGCGCCTGGGCAGCCAGCGCAAACCCCAGTAAGAAGGCCAGCCACCCCAGTGTTCTGACGAGTTTCATACGATTACTTCCGAAGTGAGATGCGTGGTGGAACGTCGCACTGGCACTGATGCCGCATGGTCCCAGGCGGAGAACACTCCAACCCTTACTTGATGAACCCCCCGGAAACCGAGGTCGCCGGACCGTGGCTGGCTGGCTTGGGGTCCAGCAGCCGCACCAGCGGATCGATCATGGCAAATGCGCAGAAGTGATTGCCCAGTGGGTTGTAGTGACCAACGAAGTACCGTCGCAGGTAGTCGGCCATCGCAACCGCAAACTGTTTACGGTCCGCCGCATGCGCCGCCAACAGATCGACGTAAGGCACCTTCAGTTTGTCTAGATGGTCTACCATCGGCTGGTCGAAACGCCGTCCGGTATCAATAAACTGCTGCACCACATAGCCACCGTAGGACAGTACAAACAGCACCTTGCGACCGGTCTGTTCACCGTATTGTTTCACTTTGTCGATCACTGCGTTGGTCGCAAACAAACCATAGCGGTTCAGTGTCTCGTCATCGTAATCGGTTCGTGGAACTTGCTTTCCCGCTTGTGCATCGATCAAACGCCTCAGGCGGCTTGCCAGGTACACATTGTCCTGGAACGTCCGGGTCACCCATTTCAGGTCGGTCAGACGCTCGAGCGACACACGGTCGGGACAGGGGTTGCCACGGTACACGATCGTCCCCTTCGCCGGATCGACTTGCATATAGGGAACCGTCGGATTAATCGAGACGTCGTTGACACCGAATTTGAACCGCTGCCAACCAACAATGTTCCGATAGTGATCGTCATCGAAGATATTGAAGATGATCGTCTTGGCTGGTGCCCGTTGCTCCTCGCGCAACATCCGCAAGTACGACTGGTACACCGAATAGCCGCCGATTCCATAATTCCGCACCGGCTCGCAGAGGTGTCGGGCCAGTACCTCTTGCCAGGTCTGGCCATCGCTGACCTGTTCACAGCTGGTAAAACTGTTGCCATAGGTGTTAATCCGGCACGGTCGATCGGCATAGGCGAGCATCTGACGGGCGTCCAGCTGATCATACCGGTACCGGCAGACAGCACCATTGAGGCCCTCCTTGAAGTCCCGGTCAATATGCAGGTAGCCAAGTTCCGGGTCGTATTTGCAAAACGGGTACTTGCGACCCGCTAGCCAGCCAGCCACGTCATCGCGCGCAGGTAGCAGCGACTTCAGATACCGCGCCCGTATTTCCTCGGAGCCATTGGCCGGAGCCGACCTCGTCAGCAGCGCGGAACCGAGCAGACCACCGCTGAGAGAGAGCATCGCGCGTCGATGAAACAGACGGTTCATGGAAAACTCCTTGCTGCAGGTCGATTGGTAACCAGCGACAATACCTTAAACCATACACACTAGATTGCTGCACCCGGGAACCGCTGCACCCGCTTGGGACAGCGGATGGTGTGGGGGGATCAATTCTCCGCTTCTTTGATCTCCATCAATTTGACATCCAATGGTGCAATCTCCAGCGGAAACGTAAACGGCTGATTGGTGATCAGGTCGTGGGCAGACCGCAGTGATTGCGTGCTGGGCTGTGAGGCCCGGGCGAGGCCGCGCGCTGGTGCCTTCGAAACCAGCTTGACCTTCACCTGCCGCCTGCTCAGATTAATCAAATAAGCCAGCCGGCGCGTTCCCAATTGCGTCGTCCTGAAATCAACTCCATCCACCGAACCGCCCTGCATGTCGGTAATACGGTAGGACCTGTGAATGCCGACTTCGTCGAGAAAGGCATCGAAGAAACGTCTGTACTGCTGTCCTGAGAGGCGCGCCGTACGGTAGATTCTGCCACTGCCGAATTGGCTCATCGTGACGGGGAATCCGGCCACCAACAGTTCCTGTGATTTCGCATGCCAGCCACTCAGGTCTCTTTTCTGGCCTCTTTCGTCATGGCCGAGGCTATCGCCGATGATCAGCACTGTACCGCCTGCCTTCAAGTAGCGTTGGAGCCGATTGACGGTTTCCTCCGCCACATAGTCTGCGGCCGGGACAATCACCAATCGGCGCCCCGCCAGTTGCCCCTGCCCGATCTGCCGCTCGGAGACAAAGCCGTAGTTCATATCGAGGCAGAACAACCCAAAATGCACATGTTTCAATTGCCGCATGGCCACGGAACTCGTTGACCGTGTCTTGCCTTTCCATTCGTCCGGCACGTGCCCGAGCGCCTCAAATGTGCGGAGCTCCTCAAAGTGTTCGGCATGCTGGAGCTTGGAAGCCATCGAGAAGAGCAGCACCACATCTCGGCGCGCCTGGTGGAAGGCAATCACTTCCGGGGCCAACCGCCTGAGATCCAGTGCCGTCTCGCCGGCGATCTGGACGAAGTAGGGAACATCTAGCATCTGCCAGCGCCCGCCACTGGGCGGAGGAGCCCCATAACCCCAGGCCCATAGTGTGCCAGCGCTGTTACCGTGTAAGTAAGGCAACCACAGCGCTGCCCGGATATAACCCGGTGGCCTTTTCTCCCTGACCATCTGCTGGTAACTGACTTCCCCGTTGATCGACGTCACCGTGTGCCATTCCGAATTGAACAGCGGCTTTCCCGGAGCGAGATCCCGCATCAGCTCCAGATTGGCCACGTCGGCGTCCATGGCCCAGTCTCCCCCTGGAAAATTACTGGTCCAGCCGTCGTAGCCATTAATGTCACTGAGTCTGCCAATCTCCTCTCGGTCGATACCATCGTCGTGCCCGTATTCTCCCCAGGTGGCACAGACCAGCGGCGATTCCCAGAAGACGGGACGGTCCCGGTCGACTTTTTTGACCGCCGCTTTCATGGACCGGAAGAACTCGGTCATCCGATGCTGATTGAACTTCTGCCAGTCGTACATACTGGCCTGGTTGATCGGGCCGGGATGCTCCGGCCTGACAATGCGCCGGCTATCGGGCACATCGTTCCGGGGCCACCAGTCCGTGCGACCCTGCGGCGGAATGCCGACACTATGAAACCCCTGGTATCCCGTACCCCAACGCCGGTTCAACACCTCGATGCCGGTGTACTCCCGCTGCAGAAATTCTCCGAAGGCCCGACGACAATGCGCACAGTACCCGGTAAATGAATAATGCGGCTCATTGCCAAGGCAATATCCCAGCAGGTTGGGATAGTCTTTCATGACTCGAGCCATTTGCCCCAGCCATTGGCCCCACAACTGCCTGGCTTCTGGGTTCACAATGCAGGTCGCCAGGTAATGGGATCCACAGGTGAACGCAGAAGGGTGCTCGCGAAACATCCAAGGGGCGATATAGCAGTGTTCGACGGTAGGATAGACAAAAATATTGTGGGCAGCGGCCGCCTTCATATAAGCGTCCAGTTCCTGCAACCACGTTTTGGAGACCCCTTTTCCCTTCTCGGGTTGCGTATCTCTGGGACCAAATTCCAGCAGCGCCTCGGTGGAATTGAAGCCGAGCGCAGCGTACAACTCGAAGTCAGTGAGTGGAAAACTCCTGCCAAAATTCCCGAGCGCACCCAACAGCAATACAGGACCTTGCCCGTCATGGAAGGCGCCATCGACAATTCTCAAACCGCGCGTGCCCGGCAGCGGAACCCGCAATTGCCGAGTGGGATAACGAATCCATTCTCTGATCTGTGTCAATGACTTCTGCAATGCTAACAGCACGTCATTCAACTGCCAGTTAAGTTTGCCGTATTCGCGTTTCGACGTCGCCAGCTCCGTACCGACCAGGCGTTCAAAGAGCCTGCTGAGCGCCCAGGATGTCTGCGGGTACGTGATGTCGATACCTTGACGGGCCGCTGCATCCAAGGCCGTCTTCAGTTCAGCGCGGCGCCGTGCCACGTTAGCCAGCTTCGCTTGCAGATACGCACGGTCCAGGACCGCCACGGTGAGACGCTTGCTTGCGACGAGTTGATCTCCCTGGAAAACTCGCGCCCCCAGCCGGTAGTCACCCGCAGTAACGGCTTCCTTCGGCAGAGAAAACACCAGGGTATTGAGTCCGGCCTGTAGTCGCACCTCCGTCTCTTGCACCGCGATGCGAAGTCCCATTTCATCCGTTGCCTCAAAGCGAACCCGATACACTTCCGTCGCTCGCGGCACACGGATCTTGAGCAAGGTGTCGACCGCCTGGCCTTGGTCGTAAAACCTCGGCTGCCCATCCGCGACATACACGCAGCTGGTGAAATGTGCTGTTTCATCCGCGCGGGCCAGCGCGCCGTAGCGACAGGACACCGCCTGCAACAACAGCCAGCAGAGGGCGCCCATCAGCACCCCACGCGGACCGAACCTGGCAAGAGGCAATCGCAAGGCACGGTGAGGGCGCGGTTTATTCATGGCAGACACCGGCGGCCGCGGGACGTCACTCGTACCGCCACCTTAATCGAGGTAGGCAAATTCACTCAGGTTGTAAACCGCCAGGCAGAGCTTCGCGAGTGCGGAGGCCTGTTCCGCTGGCAACGCGGCCAGGCCTGGCGGCAGTGCTGTCTCGTGCGTACCGCGTGCTGCCACCTGCCTGGAAGCCGCCGCGGTGGCAAGTTGATCGAGCAACTCGAGAGCTTCACGTTTTTCGGTGTCGCGAATCGGCCGCGCCAGGGCAATCATCCAGAGCTTCGCGATCCACTCCTCGGGAGTCTTCCCCCCTTCCTTCACAACGCGACTGGCCAACTGCATGGCTTGCCGGTAAACGGATGGGCTGTTCAAACTCCACAGCGCCTGGGGCGCCACCGTCGTCACATCGCGCTGGGGACAACTGACCGAATTCAGTGGCGCATCGTAAACGTCGAACATGGGAAAGCGGAAATTCCGCAATACCAGGATGTAGAGGCCTCGTCGCGTGTACTCGGCCGGATCGCCGGTGATTGGCCATTGCCATTTTTCACGTAGTGCCGCAATCTCATCAGCCGCCAAGGGGACAACCACCGGACGTCCTCCCATCTTCAGATTGATCGTCCCCGCCGTGGCGTGGATGCTGTCCCAGAGTGCCTCTGCCTCCAGCCGGCGACGACTCATGCGCCACAACAACCGATTGTCGGGATCAATCTGCTGATGCTTTTCAGTCGCGAAGCGACTGGTCATCTGGTACGTGTTTGAAGTCATAATCAATCGGTGCATCTCTTTGATGCGCCAACCGCGCGCCACAAACTCAGTCGCCAACCAGTCCAGCAATTCCGGATGCGTCGGTGCAACTCCATTGGCACCAAAGTCGTTGGCGGTGGCGACAATCCCGCGACCAAAATGCCATTGCCAGATCCGATTGACCATGACCCGCGCGGTCAACGGGTGGTCGGGCTGGGTCAGCCACAAGGCCAATTCCTTACGACTGCCAAACGGACCGGGAACTGCTTTGTTGCGACCCGTTGTTTGCGCCAAAGCGGCAGGCAGCGCCGGGGCGACCTGGTGGCGTTGGCGGTACAGTTCACCACGGTCCAGGAAGTGTACCGGTTTGATCAGTTCAGGCCGTTCGTGCCCCAGCACCGTCACTTTGGGAATTTGCACCAGTGGGTCATAGACCGTGTTGGGCACCGAGATGTTTTTCGTGGGGAGTTCCATCACCTTCTGCACGATGGTATCGCGGAGCCGCTTCTCCTCCGCGCGTTCCTGGTCGGTCAACTGGCGACCACTCGTCCGTTGCTGAAACACCTGATAGGCGATTTTCGCTTCATGGACGGCCACGATGCGTGGGTAAATGTAGCTCCACCCTTGCACTTCCATGGGTGTCATGATCGGAACGTCGACTTCGATACTGCTGGTAAAGATCGCCTGCATGGCAAAGTAATCTTCCTGGGTAACTGCATCGAATTTATGGTCATGGCATCTAGCGCAACCGAGCGTGAGCCCCATAAACGCCGAACCGGCCGTATCCACCCAATCGATCAAGGTTTCGTAATGTCGGCGCCGCGCATCCAGCGCTGACTCGGATACACGCGGTGGGAATCCAAAAAAACCGGTCCCCACGCGGGCTTCAAAATGCACCGCCTGGTTCGGTGCCACGCGGTAGACGCGTTTGGGATCCAAGTCGAGGTTGTCCGGCCAAATCTCGTCGCCGGCAATCTGCTCCTGTACAAACCGGTCGTACGGCTTGTCATCGTTGAACGACTTAACGACATAGTCTCGGTACCGCCACGCATTCGGATACGAGTCATCTCCTTCAAAGCCCGCCGAATCCGCATAGCGCGCCACATCCAGCCAGTGCCTGCCCCAGCGTTCCCCGTATTGTTTGGATTTCAGCAGCACATCAATCAAATGCTTCCACGCCTCATCCGACGTGTCGTTGACGAACTGCTCGACCTGGGTGGGAGTCGGCGGCAAGCCCAACAGGTCAAAGTAGGCACGGCGGACCAACGTGTGCTTGTCGGCCAGCGGCGCCGGAGCAAGCTGCTGGACTTGCAACTTTCGCAAGACGAACGCATCGATGGGATTTTGCACCCGATCTCCCTGCTGCAATCCCGCCCTGTCGGGTACGCTGGGCCGCACTGGTTTTTGAAAGGACCACTGTATTTTTTGCTCTGGATTCTCGTCCTGGGCCAAGAGCGTCTGCGGCACAAAGGACCACAGGAACAGCGCACAAAAAACACCGTACACTGGGACCTGCGACAAGGGTTTGTACATCAGCTTGTTCCTCGGAATGGACTTCGCAACATGAGCCTGGGACCATTTGCAAATAGCTACGTGAGGCGCTTGCCAGTCGTTGTGGAAGCGCATCAAGGCAGCCAACAAGCGACGATTCTGAAGGCGCCCCCCGACTCAGCTGTCTACTTTACCAGTCAGGAGCTCCAAGTAGTAATCGGCTGATCCGCACCGGCGGCTTTTGTTGACTGGACCGCCGACAACCACAGGCAGTCACTGCCACCGCACTGGCTGGCACACGAAACGATCAATGGCAGCCACAGGACGACCGGCAACCGAATATCCCTGGAACCGGCTGCTAGCATCCCCCCTGCTATGGCAAGATTTGAGGTGTCGCTTGTCGGCTCCTCAGCGGAGGGTGTCTGAAGACACCGTTACGCTACACTGGAAATGCAGGCTGGCCGTGGCGGCATTGCCTGAAAACCGCCAGGCGGATGGCCGCGGTGCTGCCAACGGCCAAAGAACAGGCAACCGCTGCTTGCAATCCCCGAACCGCCAATTAGAGTCGCCTGAAAGAGAACTACCCGCTCCGTTTCCCCACGTCTGATCCGGACCGTCTGCGATTGACAGAATCGGCGATTCTCAGATAGTTTATTTTGGTGCGTTTGACTCGCCACGGGTTCTTTCCACCCGCCAGGCTGCCTTCCCCCCACCTCCCACCTGTTTCATGTCTTTCTTTTGCTCACTGTCACATCCTGACTCCTGCCTGACATTCCGGCGTGCGCTCGCTTATCTGCTCGTCGTCGCGTTGCTGCCCACGATTACCGCGCCAGCGTTTGGAGGCGTGGTATCTCGGCTGGTGAATGAATCCGAGAGTCCTTTCGAAAGTGGCGAAGAGTCTGAAGAACCTGCTGCTGAACGTCGCGCCAATGAACTCCGGCGGTTTCGTTTGAGATCTGGACAACGCCAGATCCAAACAGCAGGCCAACGCGTCGTGCGCGCATTGCACGTACCTCCACCTGTCACGCGGCGTATCGATGGCCATCGCCTGCCCAATGGGTTGCTCGCTCCCTTAACCTGTTGAATGCGTCCTTTCTTGAAACGCAGTGCACGCCATTGACGGCTGTCGCATGCAAACCGCCAGAGAGCGATTGCAACGCCACTGCACCATCCGACCTGCTCGCTGGGATCGTCGCGATTCCCGAGTTCTTGCCGGTCATCTCTGTTATTCCCGATTTTCTGGGCAGCCAACTTCTCTCCACGCAAAGACCGACACCTTGATCACGACCCGGTCAAACTCAATCGCTCGTGTGGATGAACAGCTACCAACTGCGTTTGTTCCTTCACAGGAGCGCATCA
>PBOG01000052.1 GCA_002724245.1 Planctomycetaceae bacterium | reverse complement strand
TTTTTGCCGGGAGCCTATCAGGGAACCTACATCGATCCATCCAAAAAGAAACTCAGCGATTTGATCGCCAACATCGAACCTCGGCACATTACAGCCGTTGATCAGCGTCGCCAACTCGATCTGATAGCACGCTGGAATGCGCGTCATCGGGAAGCGCGTCACGATGCCCGACTGGACGCCCGGATCCACTCCTACGAATTGGCTTTCGGAATGCAGCAGGACGCCAGCGAGGCCTTCGATATCTCGCGTGAACCCGCCCACATCCGTCAGCTGTACGGCGAGGGTGTGCACGCGCGGCAAACCCTGATGGCGCGACGCCTGCTCGAACGGGGAGTTCGTTTCGTTCAGCTCTGGCATGGTGGTGGTCAACCCTGGGACAACCACACCCAAATCAAAAACAACCACCAAAAACTGGCAGCAGAAATCGACCAGCCGATCGCAGCGTTACTCACCGACCTCAAACAACGTGGCATGCTTGACGATACGATCGTGCTGTGGGGTGGCGAGTTCGGCCGCACCCCGACAGTCGAACTGGCGGGCGACGGAAAGTCCCAACTAGGACGCGACCACAATCACTATGGCTTTTCGGTATGGCTGGCCGGCGGGGGCATCCGCGGAGGCACGGTGTACGGCGCAACCGACGAGTTCGGGTTCGCCGCGCAACAGAATCCAACCAGTGCGCACGACCTGCATGCCACCATGCTGCACTTGCTCGGCCTGGATCATGAGGCGCTCACCTACCGCTACGCCGGTCGCGATTTCCGTCTGACCGACGTCCATGGGGAAATCATTCGGGACATCATCGCGTAAACGCGTGCTGTGCATCCGACGACCGACAGCAGCCCAGGTCACCGCTTCCTGAGGCAAGCCGGACACGGGACTCCCACGACGGTTGACAAAGCCAGCCTGGCCCCAGTGGCAGCAGCGCCCGCTATCGAAAACGAAAGGCAAACAGGTCTGCGTCCTGCAGGACGAAGCGCAAACGCAGAGGCGTCCCCGCGAGTTGCTTTACGCTGGCACCAGATTTCCACGTAACGGAGCGTTCAATCTCATCGCCAAAGATTTCAAAGCAATCGGCCAATCCGTAGCCCGCCATGGGCTTCCCTTGCACATCCTGGATTTCCACGCGGACACTGCCTGCAGCCGAAGTCGAGTAGTTAATCTGTAATTGACCGCCGTCGAATGAAATAGGCTGGGTCACGAATTCACCGCCTGCAAATGGTGCCCGGACCGACGCAAAGCCGTCAACGCGGAACGAGTAGCGGCGAAACTTCTGGCTCTCGCCTCTCCAGTAGCCTTCGATCGCGTAAATGGACAGTTCGTCAGGAGACTCCGGCAGGTCGGATTTCGTCGGCAACATGCCCCACGAAATCAGGTTGTCACCATAAGTCCAGGAGTCTCTGCGAGCAGGTCCCGGCCGCAGAATGGCTTCATCCCAGCGTTTGAAAGTCCGTCCGTCACGACTCGTCATCAACAAACTATCGGTAACCACACTGCCGTAACGTGGAGACGCATTGGTCCGCGCTCGGCGTTCTTCCAGCCCGGGCAATTGCCCTGTGGAATGAACCCACCCGCGGTCAATATAACGCATCGGGAAACCCAAGAAGATATGGGGCGCGCGGGCATAGGGTGCGACCTGATTGGTATAAAGATGCACGTCTTGAGCGCCGGGGTACTCCAGCCACTCACCCTTTGTCCAGTGAATGAAATCGTCAGACGTGGCGGTCTTGATGCCGCGAATACCGCTCCCAGGTAAACCCTGGTAAAAGTCACGATAGTAGGCGCGATACTCACCACGCACCGAGTCCCAGAAGGCCAGGTTCTCGGAATCAAAATAGCCGTCGGTGATAATCAGCTTGTCCGTCAGCGGTTTGAAGTGCAAGCCATCTGCCGACTTAAGCACGTGCAGTCCCACAACGCCTTTGGCAGCCGAGCGCACGATGGCCTTGTAGCGGGCATCGGGAGGGCATTTGGGATTCGCATCCATCAGGACGGTCGTGTGCGCGGGATCAATGGCGACGCCAGCCAGGTTACCCCTCTGCAGGACAATGTTATTCGCTTTGGAACCGCCAAATTCCACAAGATTCAGGTTCGGTCTGGTGAAATGGATGCCGTCGACACTCTCGGCGTAACACAGATGTCGGCCGTGCGGCAGCTCAATGCGGCCTTCCTGATTCACGTATTGGCCCGCGGTGTAATACATGCGAAACCGTTCGCCATCATGAAATAACGAACTGTAGAGACACGCATTGCCTTCCCAGGGAGCGTCGGTGACGAGCGCGACATTGCGACGTACCGGCTTATGCAACTGAATCCGCAACGACTCTGACATTGAATCAATCAGGTGGCCATCAATCATCAGCTCCCGACGCGAACCGATGTGGAGCGGATCTTCCGCGAATGCCGCGGAGATACCCAACGGCCCACTCAAGTGCAATGCAATGAGCAGCAATGCCACAATGACTGTTTTCCTGATCTCAAGGGCCATGGTCCACTTCGCCTTGGTTGATTACCAATCTGCAACAGNATTCGCATCAACAGGATGCCGTTNCCAAAACGACCCCCAGTTTAGCCGAACCACCCAGAATCGCTACAAGGTGACCGCTGTGCAGCGCCGCCCCGAGACGNTAAATCTTTGCGAGCTGACCAGGGAGAAACCAGNTGACCGTAACAANAGGACGAAGCACAAACGCNGGTGGTGGAACTCTCTGACGTTACCCCACGCTGGGACATGCACAACCACAAGCCCCAGCAGCAGCCACCATTGTCGTGAAATTGCCCGCCAGAGATTGTCGATCTGCCCGGCGCGTTATAACGTTCCTGGATGAGTTTCCCCCCTTCAAGGATCCAGGTCATATGAAACGTCCGGTCAGGAATCAACTTATTGCCCTGCTGGCCGCCTCACTGGTATCCAGCACCACAGTTGCCGCAGCCGATTCAGGCCAATTTCGCGGTCCGCGAGGAAACTCGAACTGGCCCGTTCTGGAACACCCCCAGGAATGGAACGCAACAACCAATATCGCCTGGAAAACAGAAATTCCTGGCGGCGGCTGGTCCTCACCCGTGATTGCCGGCGATCGTGTTTTCGTGACAACTGCCGTCGGCAACGGCCAACTTCGCCCCAAAAGTTTCGCGCAAGGGGTCGCCTCAATGAGGAGGTTCTTTCGCAATGCCCGCCGTTCAATTGGCGAAATCAGCTACGAAGTCCACTGCCTGCGACTCAGCAATGGCGAACCGATCTGGAAAAAGCAAGTCATCAAGGCCACGCCACCGCACCGAGTCCATCCATCCAACACCTACGCCACCGAGTCTCCTGTCGCTGCCGGCAACCGCATTTTTGCTTACTTCGCGACGATTGGTATCGTCGCCTGCCTTGATCACAATGGAGCCGAACTCTGGCGGAGAGACGTCGGCGCCTACTCGACATCCAGCGGATTCGGAACCGGCAGCGCACTGGCTTACGAAGCGGGCCAGCTCTTCCTGCAATGCGACAACCAGGAAGCGTCTTTTGTGCTGGCCATCGATGCCGAAAATGGTGAGGTACTCTGGCGGGCCGACCGTTCGAGCCGTACCTGCTGGAGCTCGCCGCTGGTCTGGAAAAACCATCTACGAACGGAACTCGTCATCTGCGGCTCAGGCGATGTCATCGGCTATGCGCTCGATTCGGGTCGGGTGCTCTGGCGTCTAAGCGGAGTTGGCGGTTCCTTCAGCGCCTCGCCCGCGTCGGACACCAAACGCATCTACGTCGGCAACAGCGGACCAGGCCGTAGCGGACCTCTGCTGGCCTTGAACGCCGGCGCTGAAGGCACCCTGTCGGCCAACAGCCCTAAGTCCGAACGTGGTATCGCGTGGCTACAGCAGCGTTCCGGTCCCGGGCTGGCTTCACCCGTTTCCGACGGCCAGATGCTCTACGTAACCGGACGCGGTATTCTCACCGCCTACGAGGCAGCAACAGGCAAACGCGTCTATCGAAAACGGCTGCAGGGAACGTCCAACGTGGCAGCTTCACCCTGGATTGCCGGTAACCAGCTATTTATTCTCGGGGAGAGTGGCGGCACGAGTGTCATCCGCACTGGCCCCGACTTTGAATTGTTACGTAGCAACCCGGTGGAAGGCCTCTTCTGGTCCACACCCTCTATTGCGGGTGAGCAGCTGCTTCTGCGCAGCTCCGACTTCGTCTACTGCATCCGTGCCAGGTGACAAACGCGGCTTGATCACCACGCACCTTTCACGAGTATGGCGAGAGCCCACTTGTTGCTTTGTGGCATGTACTTCCACGCATCAGCCCGTGCGCGTGTAGCAGTCGGCCGCCACGTCTGTGCCATTCATCGAGCGACCAGGAAATAGCCAGTCCGGCCCGGCGTGCAGTGAAGCTGTTCCATGCAGACCACACGCGACTGGTCTGCTCACAGCATTCCTCTCGGTCCCTGCTGAGTAACCAGGCACAACGCTGCTCGCAAGTTGCGCAGCAGCTGATGCGCACGTGATGACGGATACACAACATGCCAGCGGGAAACACGCAATTGTCAAATATTTTCACGCAGCCACAACTGCTGTGGCACGCATTTTGCAAAGCATCATTACTGTTCGCGAAGACCGCGGACATGGGCTGAAGAGTGAGTTGAGATCGATGCACCCGAGGACTCGGGATGCTACCGCGATCTCGCTTAAGGCGGGCTTCGGCATGAAGCCGTATTAGCGTCGAGAACTCGACGCGCGCAGCAATTCCCTGCGCAATGACCTTGCCCTCCTTCCTCACTCTCAGACCGCATCCATGGAAATTCGCCACAAGGCCACTGTGCTGTGGGCCGACTTCTTCAAGTTGAAGATGCCCCAGATTCGTGCGTTCCACATGTCATGGTTCGCATTCTTTCTCTGTTTCTTCGCGTGGTTTGGCATCGCACCGTTGATGACCGTCGTTCGTGAAGACCTGAATCTGACACAGTCACAAATCGGCTGGAGCATCATTGCCTCTGTGGCCATTACCGTGCTCGCAAGGCTTTTCATTGGCTGGCTGTGTGATCGTATCGGTCCACGTTTAGCCTATACCTGGCTGCTAATTCTCGGCTCTCTGCCGGTCATGTCCATTGGCCTGGCGACCAATGCCTGGACGTTTATTCTCGCGAGGTTGCTCATCGGCATGATTGGTGCCGCGTTTGTGGTCACGCAATACCACACGTCAATCATGTTTGCACCCAACATCATTGGAACCGCCAACGCGACCAGTGCCGGCTGGGGCAACCTGGGTGGTGGTGTTACGCAATGTGCCATGCCCGTTGTCTTTGCCACGATGGTCGGGGTTTTCGGCCTTGGTACCGCCTGGGGATGGCGTGTTTCCATGCTGCTGGCTGGTCTGGTCTGTCTGCTGACGGGGATCGCCTACTTGTTCATTACACAGGATACGCCCGAGGGAAATTTCAAAGCGTTGCGGGCAGCTGGCAAACTGCCCCCCAGGGCCGAAAACCAACACGACTTCATAGATACGTGCAAGGACTATCGCGTGTGGGCATTGTTCCTGGTCTATGGTTCGTGCTTTGGAATCGAATTGACCATCAACAATGTGCTCGCCTTGTACTTCGCTGACTACTTTGACTACTTCCGGCAAATGGACACGGGAACTGCGTTACGAACGGCTGGGATGGTGGCGGCATTGTTCGGACTCATGAACCTGTTCGCCAGGACATTAGGAGGCGCTTTGGGCGACCGGTTCGGCGCCCACTGGGGCCTGCGGGGACGGGTTATGTTTCTGTTTATGGTGCTGTTCTGTGAGGGCCTGGCCCTGATGTTTTTTTCGCAAATGAATGTACTGCTACTGGCCATTCCGAGCCTGATTCTGTTCAGCCTGTTTGTGCAGATGGCCGAGGGGGCCACGTTTTCGATTGTGCCATTCATCAACAAGAATTCCCTGGGGTCAGTCTCCGGCATCGTCGGTGCTGGGGGCAACGCGGGAGCGGTTGCTGCCGGCTTTCTGTTCCAAGGTACATTACTCTGGCCTACCGCGTTATTGATCCTCGGTGGAACCGTGACCCTCTGCTCATTCTTCGCCTTTGGTGTGACCTTCTCTCCCGAAGCCGAAAAGCAAGCTCGTCAAGAACATGCCCAGGCGCTTTCTCGACAGAAGCAGGCAACCTTGCAGGCTGCTTGATCGCATCCTCAACCTTCTTCGGGCACCAGCACTGCCCTTGCCAGGAAACCGACTGCCAGAATGACCGGCGTTACAGCAAATACCAGAACCGATCCCCTGACCCTCGATTTGCTGGAGGCACTGCTCGAGGAACAGCAGACGCTGCCGGCGGTCGATCGATTTGTCCAGCAGCAAGTGCATGACGGTCGTCACGATGCGGCACAATACTATCGAGATTTGATTCCTGCGGCCGCTCCTGCGGCTGGTCAGCAGTATGCCTTCGAGGTCAACCTGGACGCTTGCTCGGGTTGCAAAGCCTGTGTCACCGCCTGCCATTCCTTGAATGACCTGGAGGAGGAAGAACACTGGCGTCATGTCGGCCAGCTGACGGGTGGCACGACCCACCTGCCCAGCATCCGTCATGTAACGACGGCTTGCCACCACTGTGTTGACCCGGCGTGCCTGGACGGTTGTCCTGTCGAGGCCTACGTAAAAGATCACCACACGGGGATCGTTCATCACCTGGACGACCAGTGCATTGGGTGTCAGTACTGTGTACTCAAGTGTCCGTACGACGTCCCTGTTTACAGTAAATCAAAGGGCATTGTCCGCAAGTGTGACATGTGCCACCAGCGTCTCGAAGTGGGTGAAGCGCCCGGCTGTGTACAGGGCTGCCCGAATCAGGCCATTCGCATTCGACTGGTCGAGCAGGAATCGATACTCGAAGCGAGCGAAACGAGTCAGTTCCTACCTGCGGCCCCGGACCCAGGCTACACATTGCCAGCAACGCGTTACAAGTCTTCGCGCCCGCTGCCTCCTAACGCACTGCCCGCCGACTACTTCTCAGTGCAACGGGCTCACGCCCACCTGCCACTTGTATTCATGCTCGTACTGACTCAAATGTCTGTAGGAGCATTTGTTGTTGAACAAATTGTGTACTCCTACTTCACATGGTTTCAGGAAGAAATTGCTGCGTCCGTGCGTCCTCTGCACCTGACGGCGGCGGCAGCGCTGGGACTGCTGGGACTCATCGCAGCAGTCTTTCACCTGGGACGTCCTCTTTACGCGTACCGGGCGTTGCTAGGCTGGAAAACCTCCTGGTTAAGCCGCGAAATTGTGGCATTTGGGCTCTTCGCGACGGCTTCCTCAATCTACGTCTGCGGCGCGTGTTCGCCCCTCCCGGAACTCGCCTCCTGGAAAAGTGCCCTGGCGTTTCTCGGTTTCGCAGCCTCGGCCACTGGCGTGCTGGGCGTCTTTTGTTCCGTGATGATCTATGTCGACACTCGGCGTCCCTGCTGGCGATTTGCGACAACCGCCGCAAGGTTTGCCTTGACGAGTCTGCTGCTGGGGATTCCTGTCTCGTTGTTGATCATGCTGGTGGGGACCCGTTCCGACGGAATCACCACCAGCCTGCTGATGAGCCAATACGGTCGGCCGCTGTGTCGCGCCATCCTGTTTACAGGCGTCCTCAAGCTGCTGATTGAGGCTAGCGCGTTGCTGCATCTCGGCCGTCGCCAACACACTCCACAAAAACGCGCTGCGTTGTTGCTCACCGGCGAACTCGGCATGCACATGTTTCGCCGTGTCTTCTTCGGCGTTATCGGCGGACTGGTATTACCCGTGACTCTGTTAGCAGAACAGTCGCTGCAGCCCCATGGCTACCACCCATGGTTCGTCGGCACTCTGACAACCCTGATGTTGGCGGTCCTGGTGATCGGTGAACTTCACGAAAGGTACCTCTTTTTTGTCGCTTCTGTTGCGCCCAAGATGCCTGGAACACCAGCGATATGAGCCACACACAACCATCGGATAACCGACTTTCCCAGAAACCCGATACGTTCTGGAAAGCGGCAAACGGGCCTCTTACCCAGCAACGAGCATTGCATCCGGGAAAATTCGGGCTGGGACGCACTCCCGCCGCACGAGAACCTGATGCAACCACCAAAGTGGTGTGTGGCTTCTGTGCGACAGGCTGCAGCTTGAACATCCATCTCCGTAATGGTGAAGCAATCAACCTGACGCCCACAGTGGACTACCCAGTGAACCGCGGAGCTGCCTGCCCCAAGGGTTGGGAGTCGCTCTCGGTGCTGCGTGCATCCGACCGTGGCACCACACCGTTGCTGCGCAACGATCGGGGTAAACGACAGTCCGTCGAATGGCCGCAAGCGATGCGTGAGTTCTGCGATCGATTTCAGCAGATCCAAGCCCGCCACGGCAACGACTCTGTTGCCTTTCTCAGCACGGGACAACTGCCATCCGAAGAAATGGCGTTTCTTGGCGCGCTGTCCAAGTTCGGAATGGGATTAACGCACGGCGATGGAAATACACGGCAGTGTATGGCCACATCTGTGGTCGCCTACAAGCAGTCCTTCGGTTTCGATGCACCACCCTATACCTATCAGGACCTGGAAGATTCTGACGTCATTGTCCTGATCGGATCGAACCTCTGTATCACACATCCAATCATGTGGCAGCGTGTGCTGAAGAATCCGCATCAACCAGAAATCCTGGTGATCGACCCACGTCGGACCGAAACCGCTATGGCCGGCACGCAGCACATCCCGTTGCGACCGAAATCCGACCTCGCGTTACTGTATGGCCTCGCAAACATCTTGATTCAACAGGAGTGGCTGGACCGCGACTATATCGAAGCGCACACCGAGGGATTCGATGCGTTTCGCGATCATGTGGCCGAATTTACACCAGCACGGGTCTCCCAGTTAACGGGACTCCCCGCTGACTCACTGGGCAGCATTGCGCGGACCATCCAGGCGGGAGAGAGAGTATCGTTCTGGTGGACGATGGGTGTCAATCAGAGTTATGAAGGTGTGCGCACCGCCCAGGCCATCATCAACCTGGCATTAATGACCGGCAACATTGGCCGCCCCGGCACCGGAGCGAATTCGATCACAGGCCAGTGCAACGCCATGGGATCACGGTTATTCAGTAACACAACCAACCTGTTAGGGGGACGCGACTTCCGATCCAGCGAAGACCGTCAAGCAGTCGCAGATATTCTGGGATTTGATGTGACTCGCATCCCCGACCAGCCCAGCTGGTCCTATGACCAGATCATCGAAGGCATTCTGCGCGAGAAGATCAAGGGGCTCTGGGTCATTTGCACGAACACGGCACACTCGTGGATCAATCAAAACACATGCCACGAGATACTCGATCGGCTGGATTTTCTCGTCGTTCAAGACATGTACTCAACGACCGAGACAGCCCAGCGCGCCGATCTCTACCTGCCGGCGGCAGGCTGGGGAGAAAAGGAAGGCACCTTTATCAACTCGGAACGGCGCATCGGCGCGATCAAGAAGGTCACGTGCCCCCCTGGCCAGGCACTATCCGACTTTGCCATTTTCCGCCTCATCGCTGAACACTGGGGCTGCGGAACGCTATTCGCAGATTGGCAGCACCCAGCAGCGGTGTTTGAAAAACTCAAACAGCTCTCCCGCGGACAGCCCTGTGACATCACCGGAATTCGTGACTATGCCATGCTCGAAGCGCACGGTGGTATCCAGTGGCCTTGCTCGGAACATCAAACGACAGGAAATCACAGACACGAAAACGCACAGACACACTTCACGCAACGGCGGCTCTTTGAAGACGGAAACTTCTACCATCCTGACGGGCGTGCTCGCTTTCATTTCGAAGCGCCACGGCAGATGCCCGAACCGCCGACGCCGCGTTACCCCTACCTGCTGCTGACCGGGCGCGGTTCCGCCGCGCAGTGGCACACCCAGACACGGACGTCGAAATCAACGGTGCTGCGACAACTTGCACCGCAACGCATCTATCTGGAAATCAATCCTCTGGATGCCCGCCGTGAAGGTATTCGTCCTGACCAGGACGTGATTGTGGAATCGCAGCGAGGACGTCTGCGTGCCAGAAGCGTCTTGACACCCACGGTCCAGCCGGGCCAGGTATTCCTGCCCATGCACTTCTCCGTCACCAACAAGCTCACACTGGCCCACTTCGACCCCTACTCCAGACAGCCCTCTTACAAAAACTGCGCCGTCCGTGTGCGCAAGGCGGAGCCTGCGGATGATGTTTGAGGAGATAAATGAATGACCGAAACCCACAAAAAAAATCTTGTTGTCATTGGCAACGGCATGGTAGGGCACCGCTTCGTCGAAAAGATGATCGAATTCGACCAACACAAGCAATATCGTATTATCACGTTTTGTGAAGAGCCTCGGGCTGCGTACGATCGCGTGGGACTGACGTCTTTTTTCGCGCATCGTGACGCAGAGCGACTGATGCTGGCGCGCATCGACTGGTACCAGGAACACGGCGTCGAGCTGCATATCGGCGACCGCGCCAACTGCATCGATCGAGAGAGCAAGCAAGTCACCTCCGAAAAAGGCACGGCCGCTTCCTACGACACCGTCGTCCTGGCTACCGGGTCATATCCGTTTATCCCTGAGGTAGAGGGCATTCACAAACGTGGCGTGTTTGTCTATCGGACCATTGCCGACCTGGAGAAGATCATTGAATACGGCAAATCGGCAAGGCGTTGTGCTGTGATCGGTGGAGGCCTATTGGGACTAGAAGCTGCCAAAGCCGCTTTTGACCTGGGACTGGAAACACACGTCGTTGAATTTGCTTCCCGACTCATGCCCAGGCAAGTGGACGAAGCGGGATCCCGCATTCTCATGCAGAAAATCCAAGCCCTTGGAGTTCAGATCCATCTCAACAAGTCCACCCAAGAGGTGCGTGGCCACCAGTCTGTCGAAGAAATGGTGTTTACCGACGGGGAGACACTCCCCGTCGACATGATCATTGTCTCAGCCGGGATCCGTCCACGCGACGAACTGGCAACGGACTGCGGGCTCAGAGTGGGACGACGCGGGGGCGTTGCCGTCAACAACCATCTGCAAACATCTGACGAACAGATTTATGCCATTGGCGAAGTGGCTTTGCACGAAGGCATGCTCTACGGGCTGGTAGCCCCTGGTTACGAGATGGCCGAAATCGTCGCCGCAAATCTCTGTGGCGCGAGACAAATATTCACCGGCACCGACCTTTCCACCCGACTGAAGTTGCTCGGTGTCGATGTCGCCAGTTTCGGCGATTATGACGCCGAAGGCACGCAGCCACTGGTGTTCGAAGATCCGTTTGCTGGCATTTACAAAAAACTGCTATTTGACCGTGCTGGTACTCGCTTGCTGGGAGGCGTGCTGGTGGGTGACGCGTCAGACTACAGTCCCTTGGTGTTGTTAGCCAAAAGCGGTGGCCCACTACCTTGCTCCCCCGCCGAATTAATGGGCGCGGGCAACAGCATGAGTGCGATACCCGGCGACGTAGCTGCGATGAGCGATGAAACCCAGATCTGCTCGTGCAACAATGTCACCAAAGACGCCCTTTGTACTGCCATCGCCAGCCAGACCGCGCCGTCATTGGACACCATCAAGTCCTGTACCAGGGCCGGCACGGGCTGTGGAGGGTGCTGGCCCCTGGTCACCCAGATCTTTCAGTCCGAAATGGCCAAATCGGGTATCGAGATGACCAACCATCTCTGCGAGCACTTTGCCTATTCCCGGGCCGAACTCTTCGAAATTATCCGGATCAAAGAGATCAAAGACTTTGCAGAGATACTGCGCTCCCACGGCTGCGGAGCGGGCTGCGAAGTCTGCAAACCTGCCGTCAGCTCGATCCTCGCCAGTTTATGGAATGAAAACCTCGCCGCCGAACAGCACCACACCTTGCAAGACACCAACGACCGTTTTTTTGCCAACATCCAGCGAGGCGGACTGTACAGCGTGATCCCCAGAGTGCCGGGTGGAGAAATCACACCCTCCAAACTTGTTACCCTGGGACAGTTGGCAACCAAGTATGGCTTGTACACGAAGATCACTGGTGGCCAGCGAATCGACCTGTTTGGGGCGCAGCTACACCAGTTGCCCGCCATCTGGGAAGAATTGATTGCCGCCGGATTCGAGAGTGGGCATGCCTATGGAAAATCGGTTCGCACGGTGAAAAGCTGTGTCGGCTCCACCTGGTGCCGCTACGGGGTGCAGGACAGTGTCGGGTTCGCAATCCAGGTTGAACAGCGTTACCGCGGCATCCGGGCCCCACACAAAATCAAATTTGCCGTCAGCGGCTGCGTGCGAGAATGTGCCGAAGCGCAATCTAAAGACGTCGGACTGATCGCCACGGACAGCGGATACAATCTCTACGTCTGCGGAAACGGAGGGGCCAAGCCGCGTCACGCGGATTTACTGGCAACCGACCTCGATGAATCAACCGCCTTGCGGTACATCGATCGGTTTCTGATGTACTACATCTACACCGCTGACAAGCTCACTCGCACAGCTACCTGGCTGGAAAGCCTGAACGGTGGAATCACGTATCTCAAAGAGGTCATTCTGAACGACAAGCTGGGAATCTGCTACGACCTGGAACAGCGCATGCAACACCTCGTCGACACGTACACCTGCGAGTGGCAGGAAGTCGTCAACGACCCAGAAAAACGTCGACGTTTCCGTCAGTTCGTCAATACAGACGAAATTGAACCGGCCATCGAATTCATCGATGAACGGGGCCAGAGCCGTCCGGCCAACTGGCCAACGGACAATGACACCTTGATTCCATTGAACCTCTCCGGCATGACGCCTGGCGGCGATCACGATAGGCTGCCCGCCCGCCCAGCCAATACCGGCACGGACGCACCTCCCCAGAAGAACACGGACAGTCGGCCCAACGAAAAGTGGATCAAAGTCGGCCGTGTTACCGATTTCCCTATGGACGGTGGCGCAGCCATCAAGTACGGCAAGGTGCAAATCGCCGTATTCCGTTTCGCGAGCCGTGGTGAATGGTACGCCTGCCAGAACATGTGTCCGCACAAGAACGCCTTCGTGTTGTCACGTGGCATCATCGGGTCCGCCGGCGAGACTCCAAAAGTCGCCTGCCCGCTGCACAAAACACCCTTCTCACTGGAGACCGGGGCGTGTCTCTCGGGCGACAACTTCACCCTGAAAGTCTTTCCTGTTCAAGTCGTCGCCGAAGACGTGTTCGTCGAACTGCCTTCCCAGCAACAGCTCGATGCCCTGCTGGCTACGGACTTGCACCGCATCGGTTCCACAGAGGCTGAAACCAGTTGCGATAGCTGCGGCGCCCACAACAGTGTACGTTTCGCAGAGGCCAGTACCGGCTGAACCGGGTTGCCGACTGGTTCCAACCGAACGCAACAAACCACCTTTGTGGCCAGCCACTGCGTAACGCTATTCCACGGAAGGGGAAAACACGGCGCCCCAGCAATTTCCACATCACCACGGTTGCGCATTATACTCAGGACTCAATAAACGCTGGCCACACCGTCCTGACCGGGACTGCGCATCGCACGCCGCTCGAACACTGGCTTCCCCTTGAACGAGAACACAACAATGCATGATGAATTGAAAGTCTTGAGCGTCGGTGCCGGCTTCATGGCGACCCTGCACGCCAAAGCTTACGAACAGATCGACGGCGTCCGAAATGTCGGAATCGTTACGCGCAATTACGACAGTTCTGCGAAATTGGCCGAGGCGTTGGATGGCGATGTACCCCGCTTCACCAACTTTGAAGAGGCTCTAGAAGCAACCTCTCCTGATGCAGTTGCAATCAGCACCTACACCGACTCTCACTACCATTATGTCTCTGAATCCCTCAAACGGGGCCTGCATGTGTTCGTCGAAAAACCACTCGCCGAGACGATCCAGGAGTCCCAGGAGTTGTTCGAACTTGCCAACCGGATGCAACGTAAACTGTATGTCGGCTACATCCTCATGACACATCCGTCCTGGAACAAGTTCACAGAAATTGCCCACGATCTGGGTAAGCCACTTGCCATGCGGATGAACCTCAACCAGCAGGCCAAAGGCGACTTCTATGACACCCTGCACAACATCATGCAGGTCCAGTCGCCCATCGTCGATTGCGGCGTCCACTATGTGGACATCATGTACCAAATGGCCCAGTGTCGTCCGGTGCGAGTCCATGCGATAGGATGCCGCAACTGGGACCTGGTGCCGGAGCATATCTCGAACTACGGCCAGCTCCAGGTCGAATTTGAAGACGGGTCGGTCGGCTGGTACGAAGCAGGATGGGGCCCCATGATGAGCGAGACCGCCTACTTCATCAAAGATGTCGTGGGACCCGCAGGCGCTGCCAGTATCGTACCAGCCAAAGGGCGTTCCGATGACAAGGACCACCATGTCGAAGCGAATACGATCATTCTCCACCACGCGGAACAAAAGGACAAAGAGTTCGTTCACGAAGACGAGGTCATCCAGATCGACGAACCGGACCATGACGGACTGGCACTGCGTGAACAACAAGCTTTTATCGATTGCATTCGAAACGACCTGGACATGGCTTCGCACCAAGACCGCGTCATCACCAGCCTGCAAATCGTTTTCGCCGCGGATCAATCCCAGCGGAGCAAGCAGGTCGTCGAACTATAGATGAGGTTTGCCCCAATCGTTTAAACGCTAGTCGAACGATTGCTACGATCTGGACACCTCGTGCCCCTGACTGGTTACCGCTACCCAATACGCATGTGGGGCAACACAACGCTGCCAGTTCGACGGCGGATTCTAGGGTAGATCGCCCACAACCTTGTTCGTATGGTCACACTCGGCTGGAAATTGGAGAATCCGCAACATGCTGACACTTTCAACACCGCATCGTGGGCCCTCCCGCCGAGACGCGTTACGCATCGGTGCCTTGTCATTCGCCGGACTGTCGCTGGCAGACGTGTCCCGTCTCCAGGCCGCATCCCAATCTGGCATCCGGCAAAAGTCGGTCATCATGATTTATCTTAATGGTGGCCCACCACATCTGGACACCTATGATATGAAACCGGATCTTGCCGCCGAGTATCGTGGGGAGTTCCAGCCGATCGACACCAACGTCCCGGGCATGCAGATCTGCGAGCTGATGCCGCAACAGGCCAGAATCGCTGACAAATTCGCGGTCATTCGCGGTGTCGAATTCGTCCATCTGCATTCAGCACACGAGTTTTACAGTGGCTATGGCTGGCAAGAGTCGCCTAAAGTCGTCCGGCCGCGCAGCAAACAGCGTCCTGCACTGGGATCTGTTCTCAGCCGTCTGCGTGGGAGTCATTCTGTCCCGCCCTACGTCAGCTTGCGGAATCAAGAGCAGTGGGAACGTGCTTACTACCTGGGCCATGAATACGAACCATTCCGGGTGGGTGATCATGGCCGGCGCGAGGCCATACAAAACATGCGATTGGATGCCGGCATCGCACCTCAACGTCTGTCACAACGTGCTGAGTTGCGGCAACAATTTGATGCGATCCGCGAACGGGTTGAAACAACCATCGACTCGCGAGCACTCGACTCGTTCCAGGAACGCGCCTTAGAGATCATCACTTCCGGTCGCGTCCGGGATGCATTCGAGGTGGAAAAAGAACCGGCGGAAATACGCGAACGCT
>PBOG01000051.1 GCA_002724245.1 Planctomycetaceae bacterium | reverse complement strand
ACCAGCCGAGAAACCAGCCGAGAAACCAGCCGAGAAACCAGCCGAGAAACCAGCCGAGAAATCAGCCGAGAAACCAGCCGAGAAACCAGCCGAGAAACCAGCCGTTCAGCACCCTGCGAATCGTCTTGCCAAGGAGACGAGTCCCTATCTCCTGATGCATGCCCACAATCCGGTCGACTGGCATCCGTGGGATGCTGAAGCGTTGGAAAAAGCCCGACAGGAGGACAAGGTTATTTTCCTCTCGATCGGTTATTCCAGCTGTCATTGGTGTCACGTCATGGAGCGTGAGTCGTTCATGGACGAAGAAATTGCTGCGTTCTTGAACAAACATTTTATCTGTATCAAGGTCGACCGAGAGGAACGTCCCGACGTCGACGGGATCTATATGGCGGCGGTGCAATTGACGACGGGGCGCGGCGGGTGGCCCATGTCCGTGTTCATGACACCGGACGCCAGACCATTTTTCGGCGCGACGTATTTTCCGGCACGCGATGGTGACCGTCCACAAATGCCGGGGTTCTTGACAGTCATACAACGCATTCAGACGTTCTGGGAGTCGCAGCGAGAAGACTTCAACAAGCAAGCCGACCAGATTACAGAAGCCGTGAAGAGCCATCTTGATGGGCGTCGACCGCGGTCAATCAATCCTCTGGACAGTCGTCTTCTGAGTCGTGTTCAAGCCAAGTTGGCAGAAGATTTTGATCCGACCTACGGTGGTTTTTCGAGTCGGGCCGAAGATCCGAATGCTCCGAAGTTTCCGGTTCCCTCCAACCTGATGTTTTTGTTGTATCGAATGGAGCAAGAGACGCTTGCACAGGACCAACGCGACGAGGCGCGTCAGATGCTGGTGCACTCACTCGAGCGCATGGCAATGGGGGGCATTCGTGATCATTTGGCGGGTGGTTTTCACCGCTACAGTGTTGATCGTTTTTGGCGCATTCCCCATTTCGAAAAAATGCTCTACGACAATGGCCAGCTGGCGACAGTTTATGCCGAAGCTCACAGACTGACCGGTCGAGATGATTTTCGACGCGTCCTTGTTGAAATGCTGGATTTTGTGCTCCGTGAAATGACTTCACCTGAAGGCGGTTTCTACTCGGCGCTCGACGCGGATTCTGAAGGTGAAGAAGGGAAGTTTTACCGGTGGACAAAAGAGGAGGTCGTGGAGGAATTGACCGAGGAAGAGTTTGAGTTGTTTGCCGCCATTTATGGACTCGATCAAGATCCTAATTTTGAAGGCGAGTTCTACGCGCCGCAGTTGAGCATGTCGTTGAGCGAGTTGGGGGTGAAACGTGAGTTGACGGCAGAGCAACTCGATGGACAGTTGCAATCACTACGTAGCAAGCTGTTGGCGGTACGTGACAAGAGGGTTCGTCCTCTGACTGATACTAAAGTGCTTACCGGGTGGAACGGTTTAATGATTCGTGGTTTGGCCGATGCAGGGCGCGTGTTGCAAGATGACCGCTATGTTGCAGCGGCCCAGCGAGCGGCGGAATTTGTTCTTGCGAAGCTGCGTACGCCCACAGGCCGATTGCTACGTACCTATGGCCAGGGGAAGGCGCAACTGAACGCTTATCTGGATGACTATGCATTCTTGATCGATGGTCTGATTGGAGTCTATCTGGCAAGTGGAGAAGAACGTTGGCTACAGATCGCTGACTCACTGATGCAAGGACAGCTTGCGCACTTCTGGGATGCGGACAACGGTGGTTTCTTTTTCACCTCCGATGACCACGAGTCACTACTTGCCCGAGGCAAGAATCCGGCAGATAGCGCGCGGCCTTCCGGGAATTCAGTTTCTGCCCAGAATCTTGTGTTTCTAGGGGAGCAGCTGGGCAATTCGGATTACCTGGCGAAAGCCAAGGCAACCATTCAAGCCGTGTCCGGTGTACTCGATGGTTCCCCGGATGTAGCACCACGAATGGTATTAGCATTGGCCGCCACATTGCAGGAAGGTGGTGAGGCCGAAACAGGATCGGACCTGCCTCCAGAGCCTCCAGCGCCGTAGCTGTGAGGTGCCCGGTGCCACTTGTTCGGCTTGCTCGGGATCCCTGTCTGCAAGGTGGCATCGCAGAATGAGGCGTGGTGAGAGAGACGAGTCTGTTGTCTTAGTGTGAATCAGCTTGCGAGGGTTCAGGTTTTGTTTGACACAGTGATTCAAGGCGGCACGCTGGTTGATGGAACTGGCAGTGCCGCGGTGTTGGCAGATGTCGGTATTGTTGGTGATCGAATCACCGCGATTGGGAATTTACAGGAGGGGTCTGCGAAAGAGACGCTGGTAGCCGATGGTCTCGTTGTGGCTCCCGGTTTTGTGGATGTCCACAATCACAGCGACGGCCTGTTCTTGCGGGAAACTCATCTTGCAGCCAAGACGGCACAGGGTTTTACCACAGAGGTCCTGGCAGCCGACGGTATCTCGTATGCACCTGTCAACGAGCAGACGGCTCGGCAGTGGATGTTCTATTTGCGTGCCTTGAATGGCCTGCGTCTCGAGGAATATCGTGGGTGGGAGAGCTTGGCTGAGTACATGGAGTGTATTGACGGATCGAATGTGCAAAATGCGATGACACATATTCCTTACGCCAATCTGCGATCGATGGTGTGTGGTTGGGGGCGCGGAGCAGTCGACGATTTTCAGATGCGCCAAATCCAATACGAAGTGCAGCGTGGCATGGAGTCTGGAGCGGTGGGTTTATCCACCGGGCTGGATTACATCGTTCAGTGTTTTTCGACGACAGACGAGTTAGTGGAAGTGTGTCGTGCCATGGCGCCCTATGGTGGATTGTATGTCACTCACATTCGCTACAAGAAAGGTTTGATGGAAGGGTTGCAAGAGGCTGTCGAGATTGGTCGACGGGCAGGTGTGCGGGTCCATATCTCACATCTCAAACCGGTTGCGGGGTGTGATGCTGAACAGGTGCTCGGTTTTCTTGACAGCAACCGTGGTGATGTCGATCTGTCCTTCGACGTTTATCCCTATATGCCAGGTTCGACCATGCTGAGTTATCTGTTGCCCAACGATGTTTGGGAGGACGGGCCGCTGGCCGTATTGGGGTATCTCCATGATCCCGGAGTGCGTCGCCGGTTTGAAGATGGGCTGAAGGCGCATCGCCTGAATTTAGACCGGATCTACATTGCTTGGGTGGCGAGCAAGGAGAATGCAGTTCATCAGGGAACAACACTGGCAAGTTACGTTGAAGGCACGAAGAAATCGGCGGGCGATGCTTTGGCTGATCTGTTGATCGAAGAACGACTTGGTGTCTTGTGCGTCATGCAAGAAGGCGACGACGAACTCATTCGACCGTTCTTGCAACACGATCTATACATGATGGGAAGCGACGGTATTTACTTTGAAGATGGAGCGGTCCACCCACGCGTTTATGGTTCTGTGGGCAGGCTGTTAGGTTCCGGCGTGCGCGATTGGGGCTGGCTGACGCTCGAAGATGCAGTCTACAAGTTGAGTGGCTGGCCGGCTCAGCGGTTTGGAATGGCGCATCGTGGAGTCGTTCAGGTTGGGAACTACGCAGATCTGGTGGTGTTTGACCCAGGGAGCATCAGCGCGCCAGCGACGTACGAGCAGCCCCATCAGCGGACGACTGGTACACAGTATGTGGTGGTCAACGGTCAGGTTATTGTTCGTGAAGGGGTTCCTGAAGAGCCGCAGACGGGCCCGGCACCTGGGCGTTTCTTGCGTTACGCAACAACACCATCATAGATTCATGTTTGTCTGCGGCTCAGCCGAGATCCAGGCAACGTCCCGAAGAAAAGGCGTGTAAAAGGATTGATGCGATGCCAGAGGTTCCATTTCGGTTTCCAGAAATTGAAGTCAGTGGTTCACCACGGGAAATGGGGTGCCAGCTTGGTGAAGCAGCCCGTGAGAAGATTCGTGAATTTGTCGAGATAGCGCTCGAACGTGTGAATTTGACCATTGCGATTACCAGGGATCGCGCGTATCAGATCGCTCGTGATAGCCTGGTTCATGCGAACGCGTATTCAGCGGACATGGTGGATGAGCTTACCGGAATGGCTGAGGCGGCGGGGGTTTCTCTCGAGGACCTAATGTTGCTTCAGGTTCGTAATCAATTCACCGTGGAATCTGACGCAGGCTGTACGTCATTCGCCGCCACACAAGGGGGAGGGAGCCCACCGCTCGTAGCACAGAATTGGGACAACGATCCGGCACTTGACCCTTACACCGTGGTGCTCACTCGGCGTCCCAAAGGCAAGCCGGCGTTAATCAATGTCACTCAAGTCGGACTGATTGCGTACATCGGGCTGAATGAACACGGAATCGGTGCCTGTCTCAACACGTTGCCGGCTCCGAGTCGGCCAACAGGCGTTCCGCACTATTTTACGCTCCGTGGTATCTTCGAAACGTCTACATTGGATGGTGCGATTGATGCCGTACGGCGCGCCGAGCGCGCAGTGCCAGCAAACATTCTGTTAGCGACTCCCCAGGGGCCCGCGGATTTGGAGGTGACGATCGACGAGGTGTATGTGTTAAGGGAGGATCAAGAGGGCCATTTGACCCATACCAATCACTGTGTGCATGACGAACTGGTCACCATCAACGAACAATTTGACGAGTTAATCGAGTCTGGGCCACGCAAAGTACGGATCGACCAGCAATTGCAGACTTTACCGCGACCACTCACGGTGGAAGATGCGCAGAGCTTGTTAGCGGATCACGAGGGGTTTCCGCGTTCGATCTGTCGGCACCCTAATGACCACCCGCAGCATGGATTCTGGGAGACGGTGCTGTCTGTCGTGATCGCGCCGGCTAGTCAGGCGATGTATATTGCTCGCGGGACGCCCTGTTGTCGACCATTTGAAACATATCGATTGGACTGAGCCAGAGCTTTCTGTGGCATACATTGGTTCGCGAGAGACCAATTGCACACACGAGCTGTTACTCCACGCGTTTGCTGGAACGGGATTGTTTCGAACTGGTTTTCTGCTCAACTCCGGTAGCGGTGTAACTGGTATCGACGTCGCGCTATCTGGCGACTCGACAGCGCCAGCACTGCTGGCGCTGCGGACGAGATTGCCCGCAAATTTTGCGCAGACGGACCAGCTTTCCTGATCCGGAATGTCGGTGGCAGCCGATAACCGACGCAACCACTGTTTTGCTGTGGAATCCGCCAGGCTTGCTAGCGGAATTTGGGTTTGCTGTTTGCCACTCGCTGTGCCACCAGGATTCCTGGTGTGGCGCAGCGAATGATATCGGTCGTTTGCTTTCATTCCTGCTCACGGATGCGTCGTTGTTATGGTTCCAAGGACGTTTTACTTTGTCGTCAGCACACTGGTCTTTGGGGGATGCGTAGAGTTCGTGGTTGCTCAGGAGATGGAACAGCAGCCTCCCACGCTACCTGAGATCGAAGTACAGCCGGAGACGCTGGCGGAACCTGAGAGTACACAAGATTCCATTAATGTTGATGACGTATTACGCATGCAGTTGTTCCCGTTCACTAATCAGCGGGGAACGCCTTTTGAAACGGGACGTCGTGTTACCCGCTCGCTGCTGGAGGACCCTGTATTTCGTACGCTGATTGATCGTCGCGAGCTGGCAGAACGAATTCCGGTGGAGATGTTTGATGCCATGCAGAACGAAGTGGGTGTGGTCATGCAACGCACTCAGCGGGGATCGGCCGCGCCTTTTATACGTGGATTGACTGGGCAGCAAGTATTAATCCTGGTAGATGGCATTCGCTTGAACAACGCGACGTTTCGTTTGGGGCCCAACCAATTCTTTGACACCATCGATCCCGGAATGGTGCAGCACATTGAAGTGATCCGTGGCCCACAAGCAGTTTTGTATGGCTCTGATGCTCTAGGTGGCGTAATCAACGTCGTCACGCGTAGTGGTATCAATCGAGGCAGCTACGACAGTCGAAGCGGGCAGTGGATTCATCGGTTTTCCACAGCGGACCTGGGTTATTACTCACGCATGAATGTCGAAGGCAGTGTGGGGAATTCAGCGTTCTTTGGTGGCGCATCTTACGGGAATTTCAACAGCTTGGACCGTGGTGGGACATTGGGTCGTCAGCCGTGGACCGACTATTCGCAGTGGGCAGGTGATGTCAAATTGGAATATCGCATCAGAGACAATTACCTGATGACGCTGTCTCTGCAGCATTTTGAGCAAGAAGATGTTGCTCGTAGTGACCGCTTTCCTTCGCGCCTGACGGTTATTGATCCGCAGCAGAGATCGCTCATGTATTGGCGATACCAGGGAGTGGAATTGCCTTTTCTCTTTGATCGTTTTTCGTTGACGACTTCGCTACACCGACAACGCGAAGAGGTCGTCGATCGGAGGTTTAGTCGAAGTACTTTTGACGAGCAAGGAACCGACAATGTCGTGTTAGGATTCAACGCGTTGTTTTCTAGCGATTTAGCGTGGCTCGGGCGGTTAAACTATGGCCTGGATATGTACCACGATAACGTTTCTTCATTTCGCGATCGGTACGTCGCAGATACAGGAGAGTGGGTTGGATCATCAACGCCACCTTATCCGGATGATGGCATCTACAATCAGTTCGGGACCTTTGCAGAGTGGTCGGCCAATTGGACGGAACGCCTCTCGAGCGTGGTGGGGACGAGGTTTACCAGGATCGGTGTGTCTGCAACGCCGACGGTGAACATTGCGGGGGATGACACACCCGTCTATGTGAATCCGACATTCCAGAACTGGTCTACTTCGCTGGGTTTGAATTATGCGTTAACGAGCAATTTGCGTTTGGTGAGTTCTGTCGCGGACGGGTTTCGAGCCCCTAATCTCGATGATCTGGCAGCGACCAACGACAATGTCCAGCAGGATGCGGCAGATACACCAAGTGTCGATTTGCGACCCGAGAACAGCAGGAATTATGACGTCGGATTGAAACTGGATGGTGACCAGCTGCGGGGGGAGGTCTTCTACTTCTGGATGGATATTGAAGACATGATTCTGCGCAGCCCAGCAAGTGTATCCGGAACGACAACGCTGTTTTCCAGGTCGAACCGGGATGCGCACATCAATGGGCTGGAGCTGGCGCTGGAACGGCAGCTCGAATCGGGGTGGAGCGTCTATGGGAATTTTACTTATTACCATGGAGTCGATCTTGAGATGCTGGAACCCTTGAGCCGCATTCCACCAACACAAGGAATCGTGGGAATGCGCTGGCGAGACCCCAGCGGCACTTACATAGACGGTTACTTATGGTTGGTGCGGAGGGCGGACCGGTTGAATTTTCAGGATGTTACAGACCGGCGAATACCGGACGGTGGGACGCCTGGTTACGGAACGTTGAACGTGCGCGCGGGTCGTTGGATCAGCTCATTTGAACGGATTTCTCTCTGGGTGGAGAACTTGACGGACCGGGCCTACCGCGTCCATGGAAGTGGTGTCGACGGACCAGGCGCGTCGGCACATTTGGGATATGAACTCAGCTATTGACCGAGATTGAGCAGTCCCGTGGCAAACAGGTAGTTGCAGAATTACCGTCATTGGTCAACAATAGGCCCGTTCCTGGAGCGAGAGGAGCTGTCTTTAGCAAGCGGTTTCATGCTCGTCACCAGGGTTTGTCTTGTCCGATAGAGTTCAGTTCAGAATCACCAAGCGTCTGCGTTGGGGCCCGATGGGTAATCGCAGGACAGTTCTACTTGGCACACGACGTCTGCACTGGTAGTCAACCAGTTCCTGGTCTTTGGGAGATAAGCCGGGTGGCGGAGTACTTTTTGATCTTGCTGCATGCCCTCCTGGGGCCACGACACGTAGTCTTACGATTGCGGGCGGTGGGAGTTCGATCGGTTGCTGGAGGCGTGCACCGCGGAGCACGCCAGCCGTTTGAATGCTTTTGGATTCCGTTCCTTGGTTGGTTGACGTTTCGTTCGCTCTGGGGTCGATCTTATTGGGAGCACGCGCCAAACTTCTCTGGTGGGTGTAAGTCTCAAGCACGTCGATCGCGCGGTTTTCAGCTAAGACCGCTTGGAAGAGGAACATGCCAGCACAGATAGTCGATTGTTTTCGGCTTGCCAGCTAGATTGTCCCGCAGTCTTGCCGCGGTTGTCCTGCACGCGACGCGTTTCAATGGAAATACGTGTCGTAATGGAAAATCTCTTGCCAGCCGTCGGTTTCCTGGTTGCCTTAACGGTCGGTTATGTAGCTGCCCGCGTCATCGACAAAATGCGCAAGCGCGATGCGGAAGAAGAAAGGAAGCGGATTCTGGATCAGGCAGAATCTGAAGCCGGCAACGTGGTTCGCGATGCCGAACACGCTGCCAAGGAAGCCTCGCTGAATGCGCGTCTGGAAGCCGAAAAGGAACTTAACTCGATTCGTGACAAGTTGCGGGATCAGTCGCACGCTCAAGAGAAAGAGCAGAACGGGTTGAAGCAGCAGGCAGACGATCTCCGCAAGCAGGAAAAAATCGTCGAAGGCACTCAGCGTCGATTGACGGACAAGCTGGAAGACATCAATCGCCGCAGTGACGAGTTGACAGGCTTGCTCGACATGCAACGGCAAAGTTTGCATGAAGTGACGGGTATGGGCAAAGAGGAAGCGACGACACGTTTGTTGGAGCTGCTTGACCAGGAGCTGCAGAACGAAACGGGAGCGCGGATCCTCAGCAATGAAAAGAAGGTGTCGGAGACTTGCGATCAGCAAGCCCGTGACATGTTATTGACCGCGTTGCATCGTTATGCGTCGGCTCACACAGCGGAGAGTACGACAAGTACGGTTGATATCCCCAGCGATGATATGAAAGGTCGGATCATCGGCCGCGAAGGTCGTAATATCCGGGCTTTCGAAAAGGCGACAGGTATCGATGTGATTATCGATGACACACCGGGCGTGGTGATTGTCAGTGGGTTTGATCCGGTACGTCGGGAAATCGGTCGTCAGGCGATGAACAAGCTGATCGCCGATGGCAGAATTCATCCCTCGAGGATTGAGGAAGTTGTTAAGGAAACGGAAAAAGAGATCGAAAAATTTATTCGCCGTAAGGGCGAAGAAGCTGCTCAGGAAGTCAACGTTCAGGGGCTACATGAGCGCGTGATCTACATGCTAGGGCGTATGCATTTTCGAACCAGTTACAGTCAAAACGTTCTTCGGCATAGTGTGGAAGTTTCGTTTCTTACTGGTATGCTGGCTGAGATGATTGGTTTGGATGGCGAGGTTGGTCGTCGTTCTGGTTTGTTGCATGACATCGGCAAAGCGGCGGATCATGAGCTCGAAGGCGGTCATCCCAAGATTGGTGCCGATTTACTCAAGCGGCATGGTGAGGGTGTGGAAGTCGTGCATGCGGCGTTTGGGCATCATGACGAGATCATCACCGAATATCCGTACACGATGCTGGTGGCGACCGCGGATGCGTGCAGTGCCTCTCGCCCTGGTGCACGACGTGAGTCTCTTGAACGGTACGTGAAGCGGATGGAAGAGCTCGAGTCGCTGGCAACCGGATTTTCTGGAGTGGAGCGTGCATTTGCAATTCAAGCGGGGCGCGAGTTGCGCGTGATTGCAAATGCCAGTGACACGGACGACACTCGAGCAGCCAAGATCTGTCGGGATATTGCCAAGGCGCTCGAAGACCAGTTGACCTATCCGGGCGAGATCAAGGTCACAGTGCTGCGAGAGTCGCGGTTTACTGAGTTGGCTCGGTAGTCGCGCCGAGGGATTCGAATGGGCGTGGGAGACGAGGGTCTATTTCCTGTGTGCTTGCCAGGTAGTAGAACTAGACTCCTCTGCCTGCTGGCGTCGACCGAAAGGCGGAAGTCGTGACTTCGTGAGGTTGACTGAGTCAATTACCTGCCGCCATTTCCTAGCGAGACTACCACCGTGCGCATTTTGCTGATTGGCGACATTGTGGGAGAGCCAGGGCGTCGCCTTGTCCAGCAGTGTGTGCCAGCACTACGAGAGCAGAGATCACTAGACCTCGTAATTGCTAATGCTGAAAATGCTGCTGCCGGATCTGGTGTGACGCCGGCAATCTATCAGGCGCTTATCGCTGCAGGCGTTGATGGGATCACATTGGGTGATCACGTTTATCGGAAAAAAGAAATCGGCAAGACGCTTGAAAAGCAAACGAACATTATTCGGCCGGCCAACTTTCCGGCGACTGCGCCTGGGAGCGGGGCTATGGTGCTGCCGACGAAAAGCGGGCCGTCCGTTGGCGTTTTTAGCTTGCTAGGTAGAGTCTTCATGCGTCCCGTGGATTGTCCGTTCACCGCGGCCGACCGCGTGTTAGGCGAGTTCTCGGATGATGTGCAGGTGCGGATTCTCGATTTTCACGCCGAGGCTACCAGTGACATGCAGGTCATGGGGCGTTATCTCGATGGTCGCGTTTCTGCGGTTCTGGGAACACATACCCATGTGGCCACGGCGGACGAACAGATTTTTCCTGGAGGTACGGCGTTTCAGTGTGACGTCGGTATGACAGGTCCTCATGCAAGCATCCTGGGGCGACGCATTGACCGGGTAGTGGAAACGACCATCCAGTTCTGGCCAACCCCATTTGACGTTGCCAGCGAAGACGTGCGACTCCACGGAACCATCGTTGAGGTTGATCCAGCGTCAGGTTCTGCACTTTCTATTGAGCGTCTGGCAGTTACCGAGGAAGCTGCGCAGGAGTGGGCGTAGTCTCCGCAAGATGCGTCCTGGTGTGAGTTGGAAAATCTGTCTTGTGTTTTGCCTGGTTGCCCGCTATCCTCCCGCCCCGGCTTCAGACCAGTGATTTCAATTTCTACGAAATCTGTTTTGCCTTTGACTGTTCCACAGCGTGCGCTGTGTTGTCTGACGGGCAGTGGGCTGTTGCTGTTACTGGGTGTGGCGTGTTGGTTGGATCCGGATTCACGAGGTTTTGGTACCCATCAACAACTGGGTTTGCCGCCGTGTACTTTTTCTAGCGTATTTGGAATCCGTTGTCCGTCATGTGGAATGACGACTTCGTGGTCACATGCCTTGCGTGGAGAACTGGTGTTAGCCGCCAGGTCGAATGCTGGTGGCCTTTTGCTGGCATTGCTTTCGGTGTTGTCGGGGCCCTGGCTTTTGGTTTCGGGTATCCGAGGGAATTGGACTGGGTGGTATCCCAACGAATGGATTGTCGTTGTTGTCGGAGGAGTCGTGTTAATGACGACACTCATCGACTGGATATGGCGTTGCTTGTAGTTGGAGCAATGTCTGAGTGACTAGCTGAAGGAGGTGGCTTGATGGTACTGGTAGGCCAGCGATCCTGTTTGCGACCAGGTCGATTTCAATTCATGCTCAGTTGCGCGTTTCTGGGATCACTCCTGGCAGCGAGCGGTTGTATGGCGCCGATCATGTCTTTGACCTGGCTGCTGAAAGGTCCACAAGTTACCCCGGCGAAAACGCATGCGCTGAAAAACAAGCGAGTTGCGGTGGTTTGTATTTCCGAAGCAGTAGGGTATGTACCTGGTAGTCCTGCCGAACATTTGGCGCGGAAGGCCGAGCTCCAGCTCAAGCAGAATGTGAAAAAAATCGAGATGATTTCCCAAGACAAGGTGATCGATTGGATCGATCAACACGATTGGGACTCGGTTGATTTTGAAGAAGTAGGCAAAGGCGTAGATGCGGAATTGTTGGTGGCGGTCGAAATGGGATCCTATCGATTGCACGATGGGCAGACGCTATTTCGAGGCCGTGCTGATTTGCGGGTTCGGGTACTTGATATCGCCAACGATGGAGAAGTGATTCTGGACGAAAAGCTCTTCGACATTATGTTTCCTGAAAACGGTGGTCAGTCGACGGCAGGTACCACCGAAGGACGTTTTCGTAATGCTTTCACAGATGTGCTGGCGAGTCGCGTTGCGAGGCTTTTCTACGATTACGAGTTTGATCTACAGATTGCCAACGAAGCTCGCCTGCTGAGCCAGCTCTAAGCGAGCTTGAGCCAGCATTGGCAAGAGTGTGCAGGAAGCTCTTTGCCTTCCTTTTCGGAGGCCCGCTGGCGATACCATGAGGCCGAGCCAGCATGGTGACTGGGCGCGTTACCGCGCGGTGTAGCCTCCATCGACCATGAGATTTTCGCCCGTGATGAAGGAGGCTTCATCTGATGCGAGAAACAGGATTGCATTGGCGATTTCCCGCGGGTCGGCAATGCGTCGAAGCATATGGGTTCCTCCCCAGTCCGGATGCGCATCGGCAGTGGCGCGATCGAGGCCCTGTTGGCGCGTGAGTTCTTCGACGATGCCAGTCCATACGGTACCAGGACAGACTGCGTTGACACGAATATGGCTCTCCGCCAGGTCTTCCGCAAGACAGCGGGTCATATTTGAGATCGCCGCTTTAGTTGAGCTATAGGTCACAAATTCTCGTTGTGCGATAAAGCTGGAGATGGAACCCAGATTTACAATGGCTCCACCTCCGGAGCGTTTCATCAGCGGCACTACACTACGGGTAACCAGGGCTGTCCCCACGACATTGACCTGGAGCACCTGCTGCCATTCGTCGACGCTTGCATCGATGCCGCGAAGTACGAAGACGGCGGCATTGTTGACCAGGATGTCGATCCTATCGAAATGTTCTTCTGTCTCTTTCACCAGATTCTGGATACTTGCTTCGCTGGAGATATCGGTGGGGACAAAAAAAGCCTGCTTTCCTGTTTTGTTTATTTCTTCTGCGAGCTGGTTGCCTGACGCCTCGTCCACATCGGCTATGACAACAGTGGCGTCTTCCTCAGCAAATCTCAGGCATGTGGCGCGTCCGATTCCATTGCCACCCCCGGTGACCAGGGCAACTTTGTCAGTAAGGCGTTTTTGCGTCATGGGTGTGCTCTCGCAGGGATCTTTCGCGGCAACAGTCTGGTTGATTTGAGTGGTGGAGTGCAACGCGCTCATCGGTTTGCGCGCTGAGCTGTCCGGGGAGATGTAGCAGTGGCAGCTTCTGTGCCCTGCTCAAGCTGGGGGAGCCAACTTTTGCTTAATCAAATTGGAAGCGGGCGACCAGTGGGTAATGATCACTGAGATCCCGTTCTGCCTGTGGTATCTGGTAGTAAATATTCCAGTGGTCTTCGTCTGCTTGTTTCCCACGGACACACAGATCCTTGCGCCGCTGCATCGACTGGAAAACGAGATCCCGTTTGCCATCCTGATTTTCAAGTAATGCTTGACTGACCAGAATGCGGTCAAATTGCTTGCCAGGAAGTAAGTGACTGGCGCGTTCTTTGGCGGGCAAGTATTTGTGCAGGTCGAAGAGGTCATCTGTCAACGGGGGTGTTGCCAGGCCTGTTAAGATGCCCATGTCGGAATCGGGAGGAGTGTCGGAGAAGGTCGTTTCTGTATTGATGTCCCCCAGGACGACAACATTTTCACCCTGGAGAATTGCCTCACGAGTCCAATGGCGGATCAAGCGGCATTGGCGTTGGCGAAGCGGCGCTATTTCAGCTCGCGCTCTCAGGTGAACATTGAGCAGGAGCAGTGATTCTTTTTCCTCGCCTTTGCCCCATTCAAATCGTGTCACGAGATGCTTGGAAAGATTGTAGTACTGCTTGCTGTTAAACATTTCGCTCGATTGTTCACGGCGGCCGAAAGAGACCAGGCCACTCTGGAACAGTATGGCGACGTCCTGTTCTGTGAAGGTGTCTGCACCTTCGACGAATGCGATTCGATATTTGAGCCCATGGGCCTGCTGTAATCGTCGGGTGAGATACCAGGCGACGCGCCGGCTTTCGACTTCCTGCAGCGCGATGATTGTCGGTTGGATTTGAGCGATCGCGGCTGCTACTCCGTTGCGTTTCCAATCCCATTCTGAACGATTCGGAGCTGACATCTTTTTGGCCAGGTCACTCGCATTGTCCCCCTGGTAGTCATCGAAAAACCACTCCAGGTTCCAAGTGGCGAGAATCAGTTCTTCAGGTTTCTCGTCGGCCAGAACGGCGGCCGGGAGCAGCATGAAGAACCCACAGGTGAGTTTGAGAGGAGAATCCATGGGAGAGTGGTCCGACAGTGAGAATGAACAAGGTTTCAGTTTGTTTTTGATTGAAACGGGCGGTCCCGGGGATTGCAATGTCCGTCTCCCGGGGAGATGTGCTCTGACGAGCCCTAAACTCAGTCTGGAAAAAGGATTGCGACAGTTTCGACCCGTTGTAGAAAAAAACCAAGAATGGTAGACTGGAGGCCTAATTCAAGGGACTTTTCGGCGGCTGTAACTTCTTTGTTATAAAGGACTTTGAGCATTGTCGAACGACGCGACTCCGCCTTCCGATGCCGAAATTCCGCCTGCTGATGACGATCAGGGGCGAGTGGTACCTCATTCGATCGTCGACGAGCTCAAGGAAAGCTATCTGACGTACGCGATGAGCGTGATTGTCAGCCGTGCTTTGCCTGATGTGCGCGATGGTCTAAAGCCCTCCCAGCGACGTATTCTGATCGCCATGAACGACCTCAATTTGGGGCCGTCAGCCGCGCGCGCCAAGTGCGCGAAGATCGCCGGTGAAACGATGGGAAACTACCATCCGCACGGTCAGGAGGTCATCTATCCCACGCTTGTGCGGATGGCTCAAGAGTGGAACATGCGGCACGTCCTGGTCGACAAGCAGGGCAATTTTGGATCGGTTGCTGGTTTGCCTCCCGCGGCGATGAGGTACACCGAAGCCAGAATGTCGCAAGTCGCGGCGACCATGCTGGAAGACATCAAGCTCGACACAGTTGACTTTGCGCCCAACTATGACGAAAGCCGAAACGAACCTACGGTACTTCCGTCCAAATTTCCTAACTTGCTTGTCAATGGCGGAAGCGGAATTGCTGTCGGCATGGCAACGTCGATTCCACCTCATAACTTGCGTGAAGTTTGTGATGCACTGATTCGCGTTATTGAAGACTCCGAAGTGTCCATCGACGAGCTGATGGAAATTGTTCAGGGACCTGATTTTCCAACGGGTGGTATCGTCTGTGGTCGGGCTGGTATACACCGCGCTTTTCACACGGGACGCGGAACGGTCGTGGTTCGTGGCCGTACGCGCACCGAGGAATTCGCAAAGAACCGTCACCGGATCATCATCAATGAGATTCCCTATCAGCAATACCGCGATCGCATTCATGAGAAGATCGCGGCACTGGCTACTGAAGGGCGCATCAAAGATATCTCTGCGATTCGTGACGAAAGTGACCTGAAAGAACCTGTGCGTCTGGTGATCGATCTCAAGAGAGGTGCCGATCCCGACGTGGTTTTGAATCAGCTTTACCAGTTTTCGCCATTGCAGGATACGTTTTCGCTGATCTTCCTAGCGCTCGTGGATGGTCGGCCACGGACCTTGAACTTGCGCGAGATGCTACTGGAATTCGTGCGTCATCGCGTAGAAGTGATCCGCAGAAGAACACAGTTCTTGTTGGCCAGGGCACGTCAACGGAAACACACTGTGGAAGGTTTGCTATTGGCCCTGGCCGATATCGATCAAATCATCCAGATCATTCGCTCCTCACAAACACAAGCAGATGCCAAGTCACGGCTGATGGGATTTGAATGTCCAGCGGCGTTGATGCAACGTGCCCTGGGTGACGATGGTTTTCGGAACTTCCAGGAAGAGCGTGGCGAAAGTGATGTGTACACGCTAACAGCGGTTCAGGCAGATGCCATCTTGAAGATGACGTTGGGGCAACTGGTCAACCTGGAGCAAGAGCGGTTAGGTACAGAACACGCCAAGTTGCTTCTGGAAATCGCGGAGTTCCAGACGATCCTGGCTGACCGTGAAATTGTGCTGGGAATGATTAAAGAGGATTTGCGTGAGATCAGTCGCAAGTATGGCGAAGATCGAAAAACCGAGATTACGGGAGAGGAAATCGGGGAAATCGATCTGGAAGATGTCATTAAAGAAGAGACGATGGTGGTTACGATCTCGCACCGAGGTTACATCAAGCGGACTTCGGTCGACAACTTCCGAGCCCAGCGCCGCGGGGGTAAAGGTATTATCGGAGCAAGTGCGCAGGAAGAAGATCCTGTCGAACATTTGTTCGTTGCGAGTACACACGCGTACCTGTTGTTTTTTACGAACAAAGGAAAAGTCTACTGGCAGAAAGTTTACGGCTTGCCTCAGCTCAATCGCGATCGACGGGGGCGGGCGATTGTCAATTTATTGAACTTGGATGAGGACGAAAAAATCACGGACTGCCGTGCTGTCCGAGATTTTAATTTGCCAGGCCACTTTTTGCTGATGGCCACACGGAAAGGGCAGGTCAAGAAAACGGCGTTGGATGCCTATAGTCGGCCTAAACGCGGTGGCATTATTGCCATCAAGCTTCGACCTGACGATGAGTTGGTGGACGTCGTCATTACCAAACCTGGTGATGAACTGTTGTTGGCAACTGTGAATGGAATGGCGATTCGTTTCAATGAGGCCGATGCCCGACCTATGGGACGCAATGCCTCCGGTGTGCGCGGTATTGCTTTGGCACCTGATGATGAATTGGTGGGCATGGTTGTGGCCGATCCTGATGCGGCCTTATTGACCGCGTGCGAGAACGGTTACGGGAAGCGAACGACTTTTGGTAATAGCACTCGGATCGATGCAGATGTCGAACCTTCGTCGGAAGTAGATGAAGCGAGTGCAGCGGAGCCGACCGAAGAACGTAGTGGCAGCAGTCGTTACCGGACGCAGCGTCGAGGTGGTAAAGGGCTGAGGGACATCAAAACGACGCGTCGTAACGGCAAGGTTGTCGGGATCGTTCGCGTCGATGAAGAAGATGAGTTGTTGATGATGACGGCCGGCGGCATGATTCAGCGAATTGCGGTGAAGGAAGTCAGTGTGGTGGGCCGCAATACTCAGGGTGTGCGCATTATGAAGCTCAAGGACGGCGACGCTTTGACCGCGATCGTCCGCGTGCCTCGCGAGGAATCAGCGGAGACGTTGGATACCTCAAATGCCGTGCCAGCGGACAGCGATCAGCCAGCGGAAGGCACGCAGCCCGAGGGAGATGGAGCGGACGCCGGCAGCGAGTCGCAGTAAAGGCTGACCGAGTTATTCCCTTTTTCTCGGATTGCAATATCTGATGTGATTACAAAGCTGCGCGCAGTTCGCGATAGTTCAGTGCAGTTTCGTAGCGACGCATCAGGCAGCTCTGCCAGGACAGCATGTCTCCCGGAGACGTTTCAGTGATGCGCGTTTGCAAACGCAGGCCGTCGTCAGTCAACTTGCGCCAATGCCGTCGTGCCTTGCCGGTAGCAAAGTGGTGCTTTAGCCGGTCCTGGAGATTCAAGGTTTCGCCGACGTAGTACGTACGTGACTGGGGGTCGCTTAATCGATATACCCCTGGTTTTTCTGGGATGCGTTGCCAGTTGATATCGTCCAGCAGTTGGAATTTTCCCAGTCTCTTGGGAGCTGCCAGGACAGTTCCCCGGGTTCTTGCCACGGCCGCTTGTTTCCGTAGTTTCAGGGCAGCCCAGCGATATTGCAGTGGCGTATAACCGGGTGCGAGACCAGCGGCGATGTCGTCAAAACTAGTGGCGAAGAGCGGGTCGCAAAGTACTTCGTCCAGACTTTCCGCCGACTCGTCCAGTAAACGTTGCAAAGCGATTTCACTGGCGAACAGGAATGGGTCACAGTCACGCCAGGAGATGTTGGTGCGTGCGGTTGCAGGAAAATCGGCCAGTTCCCCACGTTTGCGCAAGCGAAACAAAAGAATGTTCCAGGTTCGCAGGTCGCCAGCGAGGCCCAGCTCTTTGCAGCATTGCTGAAATTGCTGGTTGAGTTCAGGGTCAATCACGACGCGATCGACTGAGTAGCCACCGTACGTCTGGCGAAAAGCCTCACGCACGCCTCGCCAGGTAAGCTCACGTTGTTTTTGAGCGGTTTGGCGGTCGTGGGCACGCCTGTCTGCGGCGGAGGTTGCTGTGGCGGAGCTGTTAGCGCCACGTTTCGTTTTCCTGGTTCTGGAGCGGGCGGTTTGTGGTGCGCTCAGTAAAGGTTCTGGTGACCCGTCCAGGGCATCACCGACGCGGATTGATTCGAGGCGTTCACGGCCAAATCGGACGTAGTCCTCTGAGATTTCGAAACCGAGGTAGCTGCGTCCCAGCTTTTTGGCGACCGCAAGTGTCGTGGCACTTCCGGAGAAAGGATCGACGACGAGCTGGTCTTCGTCGGAGCAGCAGCGAATAATGCGACCTAGCAGCTGTTCAGGCATCTGGCAGCCGTGAAATCCGGTACGCTCTTTGAAAGTGCCTGCTACTCTTGGAAAGTACCAGGTGTCTTCCTGTGATTGAAAGCGGGCGTTCAGGTCTTGGGGGCGCAGTGTCCACGTCTGTTGATTGTCGGCTGGTGCGGCTGGTGGAGTGAAGGGACTGTCGAGCAGTCCTTCCATCGGTTGCCCTGTAAGGTCGGCTGGAGGAATGATCCAAGTGTCGTCTGGAAGTCGACCGCGTGGGTTCGCACGTTTGTCGTTGTAGACAAGTTGCCGCGCAGAAGGAATTCGGTTTTCAGGAGCATCTTCACGAAAAGTAAAAGATTCAGAGTCTTTTACCATATGGAGCAAGTGCGTGTGTGAACGGGTAAATTTTCGGGAACAGTTGACACCAAACGTGTAATACCAGATGACCCAACTGCGAAAATGAAACCCGACATCGTGGCAGAGTAGCTTCAGATCGGCTGCGTATTCATCACCAATTGCCAGCCAAAAAGTGCCGGTGTTGCTGAGAATCCGATGGACCGCGGCAATCCAGTCTCTCGACCAGTCTTTGTAGGCTTCCGCCGCCAGCCGGTCATCGTAGACGTCGTAGTGGTAACCCGTATTGAAAGGAGGGTCCGCGAATACTAAATCGACGCTACCCTCTTGCAGGGTTTGCATACCCTCGATGCAATCACCGGCGACGATGTAATTCTGCTTTACTTCCATGAGGGGAGAACTCCACTTTCTCCAGCGATCCTTTGCTCCTATTCTACCGCATCAGTCGTCCTATCGTACCGCATGGGACCGCTTCTGCATACGCGCCAGACCGCTTGTGGAATGTTCCCATCGCTGCTGCTGCGGGACTGTGCTCCCGGAGGCGAGGAATTGCTTTACCAGTGCTGTCCAGGCCGGATCGATGAGAGGGGTTGGAGATGACAGGAACCAGGTTTGACGCCATCGTGGTGGGGTCCGGGGGGGTGGGCAGCGCGGCGCTCGCTCATCTGGCTCGGCGCGGTGTGAATGTACTTGGGTTAGACCAATTTCCGAGTGCCCATGACCGTGGAAGTTCACACGGCGAGACGCGGATGATCCGTCAGGCGTATCTCGAGCATCCTGACTATGTGCCGCTGCTGCGGCGGGCGTACACGCTGTGGGATGAGCTAGAGGAACTGACGGGGAAGCGGCTGTTCGAGCGGGCGGGATTACTGGAAGTCGGGCCTGCCGACGGGTTTGTGGTGCCGGGGGTCATCGCGAGTGCTCAGCAACACAAACTGGCGGTGGAAGAGCTGTCACATGATGACGTTCGCAAACGCTTTCCTGGTTTCAAGTTGGATGAGACGCTGGCCGCCGTATTCGAGTCGGACGCGGGTTACCTCCTGGTGGAAGAATGTGTGCGCGCGCATCTTGCGGTCGCCAGCCGATACGGCGCGACGTTGCAGACAGGTGAGACGGTTAAAGACTGGTCGGCCGGCCGTGGTGGCGTCACTGTAAAAACGAATCGACAAACCTACTGTGCTGATCGTCTCGTGGTAACCGCGGGCGCTTGGGCCTCTCGGTTTTTGGATACGATCGGATGTTCGTTAAAAGTGGTGCGCAAGCATCTGCACTGGTTTGACTGTCAGAATCCAGTGTACCGGCGTGATCGAGATTGTCCCGCGTTTCTGTTTGAAGTGGACAAGACTGTGTACTACGGTTTTCCGCAAATCGATGAGCTGGGAGTCAAAATCGCGGAACATTCCGAACAAGGAGACCCCGTGGATGATCCTCTGAACTTGGATAGAACACTGGATGAGACTGAACGGCAACGTGTCGTGACTCAGTTGAAACGGTATTTACCGGGAGTTTCTTCGGTGCCGACGCGTCACGTGGTCTGTATGTATACGATGTCGCCGGATCACCATTTCATCGTTGATCACCACCCGGAATTTCCTGCGGTCGTGTTTGCAGCGGGACTTTCTGGCCATGGATTCAAATTTGCTTCTACCCTTGGAGAAGCGCTGGCCGAAATGGCAATGGGCGAGCCAGCCAGTCAGCCAGTCGAGTTTCTCGGCTTGAAACGTTTGCGGGCTGTTTGAGCCGGTCTAAAGTCATGCCTGCAGCGTGGTATCGACCTGTTGGCTGCAAAACGCTTGTTTCCCGCTGAATCAGGCCGTTTGAGCTGCTCTATCGAGAGTTTTCTCAGGGCGTCGTCGTTTCTGGGGCGACGCTGATCTGCTACACTGGATGGGTAGTATTGTGCGCAACTGGGATCACGCAGGAGCGGTGCGATGAAGCAGCAATTTATGCAGTACTCATGCCTATTTGTGGTCGCGCCGGTTTGCATGCTTGTTGGGGCAGCAGTATTTGCCGCGGACCCCGACTCTGCTGGTGACCAGACGCGTCGCCAGGAGCTTTCGACGAAGCTCGTCGAAGAAGCGCTGCGCCGCGAAGTCAATGGGCAGGCTCAGGCACGGGATGAGATTCTCACTCAGGCACTCGAACGCGATTCCAGCAATGCGACAGCTCGTTGGCAGAGTGGTTTCGTCTGGGACGGGACCGAGTGGGTCCGAGTCGATGAGATTTCCGAGAATGAAACGCTGCAGTCTCGGATTCGCCAGTACGAAGAGACGCGTGCGCAATGTGCAGACACGGCTCCTGCCCAGTGGCAATTGGCAAACTGGTGTGCCCTGTCTGGATTGAAGTTGCAGGAACGGGCACATCTTTACCGGGTGATTCAATTGCTGCCTGACCACCAGGGAGCACGGCAGCGCCTCGGGTTTCGACGGATTAATGGCAGGTGGCAGAGACTAGAGTCCATCTGGCAAGGACTGCAAGACGCCCAGCGTGCCGCGCAGTCGTTACGGACGTGGGGGCCGCGCCTGGTCGAAGTACGCCAGTGTTTGCTGCAAAAGAACCGCGCTAAACGCGATGACGCGCTCAATCAACTGCGTGGTTTGTCGGATGCCCGGGCAATACCCGCAGTAGAGACCGTGCTGACTGGTCACAACCCAGTCCTCTCGCAGATTGCCGTGGACTGGTTTGCCGCCCGTCCGCACCATCAGGCATCGCTGGCATTGGTTCGCCAGGCATTGTTTTCTCCCTGGACACCGGTTCGAGTCGCGGCGGTCGGGCACCTGGCCCAGCGGCCGCGCGATCATTACATACCGCCACTGTTGGCTGAACTGTCGGCACCGATTGAATCGCGTATGCAGCGGGCGGTAGTAAATGGCCAGTTGGTGTATCGCCACATTTTTGTCCGCGAGGGACAAAGCGAGAATGATGTGGTCGTTCGAGATCGTGCTTTTGTTCCACGTGATGCACGCCAAGAGTTGTTGCCGGTAGTCAATTCTCCATTCAATTTACCCTTTGCCGGCACCGGTGTACGTAGGCGAGAACGCGAAACGCGGCCACGGAATCTGACGCTTGCCCAGGCGACCGAAGCGGCGCTCGAACGTGCTGAGGCACGACGCCGAGCTGAAGTACAGATGCGCATTGTCAAGGCTGTTCGTGATCGTCGCCAGCGGCAGCAAAATGAGCAGATCAACCAGCAGAATCAACAGATTTTCTCGGTGCTTCGCGGAACGACCGGTCAAGCATTGCGGCAGCCGCAGCAATGGTGGGATTGGTGGGATCAGCAAAATGAGGTGAATTTTGCTGGAGAGAAACCGAACAACGTTGACTATCGACGCTTTGAGCTAAGTGTTGCATTGGAGACGGGCGTGCCCACTGGACGCCAGCGGAGGCGAGGTGAGTGTTTTGTTGCGGGTACGCCAGTCTGGACGATCACTGGACCTGTGGCAATTGACCAGGTACAGGCTGGCGATCTGGTGCTTTCTCAACATCCAGAAACAGGTGAGTTGACCTATCAACCAGTATTGCAGCGGACAATGCGTCCCATCGAGCCGCTGGTGCGGGTTCACCTGGCGGAAGAATCGCTCGTGGCAAGTGGTGGTCACCCCTTCTGGGTGTTGGGCAAGGGGTGGGTGCTTTTGCGACAGCTCCGGAGTTCTCAGCAGTTGCACGGTCTGGATGGCGCGGTTCCTGTTGTTGACGTCGAACCCGCTCCTGCTGCCGTGACGTACAACCTTGTCGTAGACCGCTTTCAAACTTATTTTGTTGGGCAGGATCGTGTGCTATGTCACGACAATTCTGAGCGTCGACCGACCAATGCGCTGGTTCCAGGACTCCTGAAGGAGTAAGTTGCCATTGGGAGTGATGACGTTGCCGATCGAAATGTTGTGGCCATTCCTGGCAGATGGCCAATCGCTTGCGACGGGGGTTGCGTGGGACACAGGCTTGACCGGTGACGCACATGACGAACTAGACGCCGGCAGGGTTATTGCGGTATACCGGTGGGCGAACTTGCACGTTAGCTTTTTTGCGAGGGCCAGTCGCCACGGTCTGCTGCTGTGTTGCCGGAGGAAGATTTTCGAAACAATTCTCGTCAAGTGTCAATGGATGGGTGGCCGAGTGGTCGAAGGCGGTAGTCTTGAAAACTACTGTACCCTTGCGGGTACCCCGGGTTCGAATCCCGGCCCATCCGCTTCTCTGGGGCCGAAATGCCCATGACGATGTGCATTGCTATGAAACCAAATGTCGGTTCTCGGATCGCTGTTCTGACTTGTGTCCTGTTCCTGTCGCACTGGTGTCGCGTCTGGGGGCAACAGGACAACTCCAGGATCGACTTCGCACGCGATGTGCGGCCTATCTTGTCAGATAAGTGTTTCAAGTGTCACGGCCCTGATGCGGCGTCCAGAAAGGCTGATTTGCGGCTCGATCAGCGGAAGGTGGCACAGTCGGTATTGACTTTCGAAGCTGACACGCCGAGTGAATTGGTGCGGCGAATCTCAAGTAGGGATCCAGCGGAACAGATGCCTCCACCGGGTTCGAAGTTAAGCCTGAGTGCTGAGGAAATCCTGACGTTGCGCCGCTGGGTTTCCCAAGGCGCAGTCTACCAAGGCCATTGGGCATTTCAGTCTCCGGTTTCTGCTCCGTTTCCCGCCGTTTCCAAACAGACATGGCCGCGCAACGAGATTGATTATTTTGTGCTGGCTCGCATGGAATCTGCGGGAATGACGCCTTCTCCGGAAGCGCTTCGTGAGCAACTCATTCGACGGTTGAGTTTTGATCTTACTGGTTTACCGCCAACCAATGAGGAAGTCACGGCATTCTTGAATGATCGCTCGCTGGCGGCTTACGAACAAGCCGTCGACCGCCTCCTCAATCGACAGGCGTTTGGTGAGCGGATGGCCGTTGATTGGCTGGATGCGGCTCGTTACTCGGATACGTATGGATACCAGGTTGATCGCGACCGGTACGTATGGCCATGGCGTGATTGGGTGATCAAAGCTTTCAATGACAATTTGCCGTACGATCAGTTTATCACCTGGCAATTAGCCGGTGACCTGCTGCCACGTGCGACCGATTTGCAGATTCAGGCAACTACGTTTAACCGCCTGCATCCACAAAAGGTTGAAGGAGGAAGTGTGCCGGAGGAGTTTCGTACTGAATATGTCGCGGATCGAAATCACACGTTTGCCACGGTGTTTCTAGGCCTGACGCTCGAATGTTGCCGTTGCCATGACCACAAGTACGACCCGATCACACAGCGTGAGTACTATCAGCTATTTGCTTACTTCAACAACATCGATGAGTCAGGTTTGTATTCGTACTTCACGAACTCTGTGCCGACGCCCACGATGCTGCTGGCGGATCAGAAAACCAAGGATAAGATCGCCGCGAATCGTCAGCGAATTCAACAGGCAGTGGAACATCTGCAGCGTCTAGCCACAGATCGCATGTCGGAGTTTGACCGTTGGCTCACTGAGCGGCCTGGCGTGCCCGATGTGTTGCCGGGGCAAGTGGCCTACCTGGATTTTGAGGCGAAACCAGGCGGTGCCAACGTTTCGGTTTCGGGGAAAGTCGGGCGGGCGATCGAGTTGTCTGGTGATGATGGCGTTGGGGTTGGTGCTGGCAATTTCAAGCGTACTGAACCTTTTTCAGTAGCGTTTTGGGTGCAAGCCCCAGAGGAAAAAGAGCGGGCAGTTATCTTCCATCGGTCTCGTGCCTGGACCGATGCAGGAAGTCGCGGTTATCAGCTCTTGCTTGAGAACGGCCAGCTATCGGCTTCGCTAATTCATTTTTGGCCGGGAAATGCGATTCGAATTCGTTCGCGTGTTTCGCTTCCTGTTAAACGGTGGGTACACGTTGGATTTACGTATGACGGTAGCAGTCGCGCAGCGGGTTTGCGGTTGTTTATCGATGGTCAACCTACAGAGACCTATGTCGTGCAGGACCAATTGGCCAAGAATATTACGGGGGGCGGGGGTGACAACATTACGATTGGCCAGCGTTTTCGTGATCGTGGATTTAGCGGAGGCAGGGTCGACGAATTTCGAGTGTTCAGCCGTCGTCTCGCAGCTATCGAGATCGGTCACCTTTTCGATGGCAACTCTCTGCGCGATCTGTTGCGGACGCCTGCTGATAAACTGAAGCGAGGCGAGCGTGAATTACTTCAGGAATACTACCTGGCAACGTTTGATGAAGTCTATCTGAAGCAGTTGCAGACGGTGAAAGAACTACGGCAGGCAGGAAGCTCCCTGGTTGACCCCGTTCAGGAAGTGATGGTGATGCGCGAGCGTCGTCAACGTCGTCCGACTTTTGTATTGAAACGAGGTGCCTATGACGCGCCTATGGATGAAGTGCGACCTGGAACACCGGCGATTTTTCCTGCCCCGCCTGACGACGCTCCGCGAAATCGACTGGGATTGACGCAATGGTTAACACAGCCGAGCCATCCTTTAACGGCACGGGTTGCGGTGAACCGTTTCTGGCAGATGTTGTTTGGCCAGGGTTTGGTGCGTACTCCTGAGGATTTTGGCAGTCAAGGTAACCCACCAACGCACCCGCAGTTGCTTGACTGGTTGGCGGTTGACTTTGTAGAGCATGGATGGAACGTCAAACGCTTGGCCAAGCAGATGGTAATGTCTGCGACCTACCGGCAAAGTTCTGCACTGAGACCTGAATTGCGCAAGAAAGATCCAGGTAATTTGTTACTGGCCCGGGCGCCGAGTTATCGCTGGCCAGCGGAAATGATTCGTGACAATGCGTTGGCGGTTAGTGGCCTGCTGACGACAAAGGTCGGTGGCCCCCCTGCCCGTCCTTATGAACTTACGGTTTCTTTCAAGCCCATTAAGCAGGATAAGGGGCCAGGGTTATATCGGCGGAGTCTCTACACATTCTGGAAGCGTACGGCGCCAGCACCGGTAATGATGACCCTGGACGCCGCCAAACGCGACGTCTGCATGGTGCAGCGAGAGCGCACGGCTTCACCACTTCAAGCGCTCGTCTTGCTTAACGATCCGCAATTGCTGGAGGCTGCGCGGGTGCTGGGGGCACGGATGCTGGGCGAAAATGACCAGGATGTAACCCGCTCCCTGCGTGCCATGTTTCAAGCACTCACCAGCCGGATCCCAGGCGATGCCGAGATGCGAGTGTTGCAAGATCTGTTTGCTGAGCAATACGACTTCTACCAGCAGCATCCAGGTGAGGCGGAGAAATTTATGAGTGTTGGAGATGCGCCTCGCAATAGTACTTTACCGGCTCCGTTGCTGGCGGCGATGGGCGTTCTGGCAAACACCGTGATGAATCTTGACCAGTGCGTGGTGAAACGCTGAGACGCATAACGCGTCTGTGTTAATGCCCGCTTGTCTTGGCTGTTTGGGACACCTGTGCCGCCGTCCGGTGGCGGCTTCAAAACAGGCCCGGTGATTGGCAACTCGTCGCGCGAGGTTGCGCCGTCAGTATCAGAGCTGATGTCCTGTCGGCGTGTGATGCGGACCGCGATGCACACGTTGTCAGATGTCGGAATGGTGTGCACTGTGACTGACGCATCGAGTAACGTGGCAAGAGTGATCACCCATAGCGCTCCAATTCCAGGATTGCTTTAGGGTATTCTCCTGGAATCGATTGCAGACGATTGATGGTCCCATCGGAATACGTGTTGATTCCGACCTGCGACCTTTTCTTTTGCGCTTTCGATGGTATATCATCGGTGGCCTTCTGGTCATTGACCGGAAGTATGGGGGCATATGCCTGGTGCTGGGATCTGGTGTGGAGATAGTAAGGCCAATGAGCAAGACACGAATTGCGATGAACGGCGCGGCGGGGAGAATGGGTAAACGGATTGTCGCTTTGGGTATGGCAGATGACGAGATTGAAGTTTCTGCTGCCTTGGAGTTTTCCGAGCACGCAGATATAGGCAAGGACGCGGGACTGATTGCCGGTGCAGCGCAACTCGATGTATTGCTTTCAGACCAGTTGGAGTGCGAAGTGGATGCGGTGATTGATTTTTCGGTCCCTGCCAGCTCGCAGAAGATCCTGGAAACTTGTGTGACGGCAAACCTGCCTCTCGTGGTGGCCACTACCGGTCTCACCGCCGAACAGCAACAACAGATTCACGAGTCGGCACGTACGATTCCAATCGTCTGGGCTCCGAATATGAGTTTGGCTGTGAATCTTACGATGAACCTGGCGGTGACTGCGGCCCGTGCGTTAAAGGACTATTCTGGTGGGGTCGATGTTGAGATTATTGAACGCCATCACCGTTTCAAGGAAGATGCTCCGAGTGGAACGGCGCTCAAGTTCGGAGAGCAGATTGCCCGGGAGATGGGCCAGACTCGGCATGTTCACGGACGACAGGGACAGACGGGCCAACGACCGGCGGACGAAATTGGTTATCACGCATTGCGCGTTGCGGATAACCCGGGCGAGCACACGATTATTTTTGGTTTGATGGGTGAGACGGTTGAAGTGACCGTTCGCGCGACGAATCGCGATGCTTATGCACTGGGAGCGTTGCAGGCAGCAAAATTTATTGCCCGACAGAGCCCCGGGTTGTACGGAATGAATGATGTGTTGGGACTGCCAGTGGTGGATTGAATTCGGTCCGGGTGCGCTCTGTCGCACCCGGTTTCTTGTGGCGAGATCACTATAATGCACGGGCTCGGAGACTCTCGCGAGTAGGAGCCACAGTGCGTCTTCAGGGGTTGTGAATAAAAGCTAAGTGCTGGTGACAGGTGTTTCTCATTCCCGCAATTTTTGCGAGTGAACAGGCAAGCTATGAACCACGCATTGTTTCAGAGAATCGGAGGATTTCGTTGCCATAACTGGTGGTGCCATGCCAGTTTGCCGTTTCTTCTTGTTGTTGTTGCGACGTGGGTATCGCTTGTCTTTTTCACAGCCATCGTGGGGGCGAGCGAGACTCTGGATGAAATCGAAGGAGATGCAGACGGCGAGCATCGATCTGGCTTGATTGCCACATTGCGAGATGCAGCGGGTAATCAATGTGTGCGTGTTGATGAACGGATTGCTTTTAACTGGGGTACAGCGGCACCAGACCCACGCATCCATGGCGAGTTTCGTGTGCAGTGGAATGGTTATCTATTAGCCCAGCTGCCCGGCAAGCATCGTCTGCATTTGAGAGTTTCAGGTAAGGCTCAGTTGCGTTTGCGCAATCAAGTTGTCCTGGATGCGGCTGATGGCGAGCCAACGCGTTGGTATTCAACTTCGCCAATCGAACTTCCTTTTGGATGGCACCCACTGGAACTGGAATTTGAGAAAACCAGCAGCGATGCCAGCATTCAGTTGTTCTGGACCGGCCCCGGATTTGGTCTGGAGCCTGTAAGTCCGAGATTTTTGTTCCACGACTCCCAGCAAGCTGTTTCGGATCGATTCGAGCGTGGGAGGCAGTTGGTTTCGGCGCTGCGTTGTGCGGCGTGTCACCAGATTCCGGGTGCACGGCCTGCACTGCCAGCGCCAGACTTGGCACGGGTGAAAGGAAACGTGCACCATGATTGGCTTGTCGATTGGCTTGCCACGAGTCCACCGGCCCGCTCGAATGCAGGCCGACCAACAGAGGTGTCGCGTCGTATGCCCGAGTTTGTGATGGATCGTGACGCGGTTCATGAGCTGGCCGCTTACCTTGCATCTGTAGCTCCAGCGCCGCTTGAGTCGGAGGCGGTAAAAGGCGAGGCGGCAAAAGGTCAGAGACTTTTTCTATCGCTCGGCTGTTTAGCGTGTCACCGTTGGCAGACGCTTGGGCAGGAAAGCCTTTTTGACGGCGGTGATCTTTCGGAGATTGCGCGCAAACGCCCTGCGCATTTTTTTGCCAGATGGCTTGCTGATCCAGCCAGTTTGAATCGGCGGCACCGGATGCCCACGTTTGAGCTGACGGACGAGGAACGTGGCCACCTGGCAGTATTTCTGACCACCTTGAAGAGGAAGCGTGCGCCAGCCTCTACGGACGTGCCAAAGGCTAATGAAGAGCAAGTCGTGCGTGGTAAGGAACGCTTTCAGCGTCAGCGGTGTGGCGCGTGCCATATCGCTGGAGGACAGCGTGAACACCGTCAGCTTCCGCCAATTTCTACACTGTCGGCCAAGTCCGCATGGAAGCGCAGTTGCGTTGGAAAGCCCGCTGAAGATGGGGCGCGACCCGGATACCAACTGAGCCCGACCGACCAACAAGCAGTGCAGCTTTATATCTCGCAGCTGTTACCAGTTAAGACGCCGTTTGTTTCTGGAAAAGAACTACTTGTTGAACACAATTGCCTGGCGTGTCATGCTCGGGGTGTGCAGCTTGGGCTCGCGGCCCAACTCCCTGCCATCGCGGAGCGGCATCGGGAATTGGCGTCACTGATACCAGCTATGGCGCCGCCTTCATTATCCAGTGTAGGAGACAAACTGGTTGACGCGGCGTTACTGGCGGCAATCTTGCAGAAGTCGGGAAATCGTCGCCCTTGGCTTGCTGTGAGAATGCCCCGTTTTCCATTAAACACTGTTGCTGCTCGGGGCATCCAGCAGCACCTGATTGAGGCGGATCGGATACCTGACCAGGGACCTGGCCAGGCAGAGCCGAGTCCAGCGATTCCGCCGCAAACCCTGGCACTCGCCGGTCCGCGGTTAGTTACCCAGGATGGGTTTGGGTGTACAAGTTGCCACCAGGTTGGCAAAGTGGTGCCGCCTGCGGCGCCACTCAACGCGCGGGGCCCCGATCTGACCCAACTATCACAGCGGATTCGCCGAACGTGGTTTGATCGATTTGTGCCCAACCCAACCCGGATCGTACCTCGCATGGAAATGCCTTCGGTTCGAGTGGCGGTTCGCGGTGTTTTGCACGATCGGATTGACCGGCAGCTTGCTGCCGTCTGGGAGGCTCTGAATCGTCCCGGTTTTCAGCCGCCTCAGCCCAATCCAGTGCGCGTGCTGCGCCGGTCGGGCATTGTCCAGGACGATCAGTCTGCAGTTTTCTTGACGGATGTTTTGCAAGTTGACGGTCGCCAGATCCTCAAGCCTTTCGCTATCGGATTGTCTAACCGGCACAACTTTTTGTTTGATTTGGAACAGGCACAGTTGAGTAGCTGGCGACTCGGCGACGTGGCGCGTCAGAGAACAAAAGGGAAGACATGGTTTTGGGAAGCGGCAGGCCTGGAGGTTATGCCATCTCGAATTGAGGGGCCAGATCTGGAGATGAGGCGTCAGGGAAAGGCGTGGCAGGCAACGCCCAACGGGCAGTTTCTTGGTGAGTTGGACTCGGTAGAGTATGTCACGGGCGGACTTGAATTTCGCTACCGTTTACGTTTTCTTTCAAAGAGTGCAGCAGATTCCGCTACGCTTCGAGTGGCGCAACGGATCACCGCCCAGGCAAATACGCGTCCCGCAGGGAAGGAGCCGTCGGGGGACGAGCAAGAGTGGTCAGGATTCCGCCGGGTGGTTGAGATTGCGGGGTGTCGCACAGGTGACCAGCTATCCCTGCAACTAGTGGCTACGGATTCCGAGTCGTCGTTGGAACGGGCTGCGGACGGTCGTGAAATATTGTTGTCAAATGGAATGACGCGACTTCGTGCGGCACGCCCCTTTGAGGATGATGGTACTTTAGCAGCGATTGCGAATGCCCAGGGCATTGCTCGTTTTGTCGTCGATTATCAGACATCCCTTCCCGTCGACCAGTTCCCAGAATTGCCCCGGAAGCAGGTGGATTTAGAGCCGGTGAGTCTGCAGGTTGTGCCTGGTTTCCGTACGACTCGGTTACCCCTGAATCAGGATTTGATGCCGACTGGATTAGCGTGGCGTCCTAATGGAACATTGATTGTGACTTCGCTCAAGGGACGAGTATGGTCGGGTACGGACAGGGACGGCGATGGTCTGGAGGATCACTTGCAGCCACTGCGCGGTGAATGGGCGGCGCCTTTTGGAGTTGCCGCTGCGGACGATTTTGTCGACGTGATCAACAAATGGGGCCTCGTGCGTTTGTTTGACAGAGAGCAGGATGGTGTCGTCGAGAAGGTCGAAACACTCGCGTCGGGATGGGGGCACACTGCGGATTACCACGACTGGACAGTTGGGCTGGTTAAGGATCGGCACGGTAACTATTTCGTAGCAACGTCGTGTCAGCAGGATGAACGGTCTGAGGTCGCAGCGCATTGGCGTGGTATGGTTTTGAAATTGGTGCCACGTACTGCCACAATCGACCGTCCACATCGATTTGACGTTCTTCCGGTGACTGGTGGGCATCGTTTCCCAATTGGCATCGCTCAAAGTAAATCCGGCGATATTTTCGTGACCGACAACCAGGGTCATTACAACCCATTCAACGAACTGAATCATGTCATCTCGGGTGCGCGGTATGGATTCATTAATCGCATTGAACGTAAGCCTGATTTTCAACCTCCGTTGACGCCACCAGCTATTGATATTCCACATCCATGGACACGCAGTGTGAATGGGATTTGTTTTTTGGATTCACCTAAGGCAGGAGGTGCTGCCACCCAAGCGAAGTTTGGCCCGTTTGAGGGGCATCTTGTGGGATGTGAATACGATACACGCCGCCTGATTCGCATGAGTTTGCAACGAGTCGGTGACACGATTCAGGGTGCCGCGTATCCGTTTACGTTTGTTGCTCCGAAATCCGGAGAGCCGCTCTTGGGGCCACTGACTTGTGCAGTCTCCCCTCAGGGAGATCTCTATGTAGGTTGTATTCGCGATAGTGGATGGGGAGGGGCGAACAACATCGGAACACTGGTTCGGTTGCGTTTGGAACCCGGGAAATTGCCGGTTGGTGTCGCGGAAGTAAGGGCGGTTCGGGAAGGATTTGAAATTGTATTTACCGGCCCTGTCGATCGAGAACTCGCAGCCGACAAGGCACGCTACGCTGTTTCCTCATTTACTCGCATCTCGACACCAACATACGGCGGTCCCGACCGACAACGCCGCAGTGAGGTAATTCAGTCGATCCAGGTCGATCCGGCTGGACGCCGGGTTCGATTGCAGTTGGCTGAGATGCGTGAGGGTTTCGTGTACGAATTTCATCTCCAGAAATTGGTGTCCAAAGAACGCCTGTTTTTTCCGGACGAAGCCTACTACACACTGCGCAAAGCCGTGCGATGAGCAGTTGCTGCCGCGGAACAGGTTATTCTCCGCTCATAACGGACTTGAAGAGACCGATGTGAGGAGGCTCCGCGTGCGTCACGCTGCCCTTTGGACCATTGGTTTTGTATGACTGCCGGCTAATCGCACACACCGCCCGTTGTCAAGGCTCAGGCAAATGGGTACTCTCAGAGTTTCCAGATTGGCGGGGAAGGTGAATGATCGCCCGCGGCAACACAGATCAACTTTCGGACGACCAGCGAATTGTCATCACTGGGATCGGCCTGACTGCGCCGAATGGGAACCACTATTCGGAGTATCGAGAGAACCTGCTGCAAGGTGTGAGCGGTGTATCCGATTATGAGATCCGATACGTCGGCAAAACTGTGGCAGGGATCTGTGATTTTGACGAACGTCGATATCAGTCTCGTAAAGATCGCAGACGCGGTACGCGCGCGGGCAGCGTCGGAATTTACGCCACCAATGAGGCGATCAAAGACAGTGGAGTTGACTGGGAGAATACGGATACCAGTCGCGTGGGTATTTACCTCGGTGTGACGGAGCATGGCAATGTTGAGACCGAGAATGAAATATTCGAGCTGAAAGGATACGACTACGATACGTCGTTCTGGTCGCACCATCACAATCCCCGCACTGTCGCAAATAATCCAGCCGGTGAGGTGGCGTTAAACATAGGAGTGACAGGGCCTCACTACACGATTGGAGCGGCCTGTGCCGCCGGTAATGCTGGATTAATTCAAGGAGCTCAGATGCTGCTCCTTGATGAATGCGATGTCGCATTGGCGGGAGGCGTTTCTGAGAGTATTCATACCTTTGGGATCTTTGCGAGTTTCAGAAGTCAGGGGGCATTGGCTACGCACTCGGATCCGACGCAGGCGTCACGTCCTTTTGATGTGAACCGCAATGGGATCGTGGTTGCTGAAGGTGGGTGTGTTTTTGTGCTCGAACGCCTCGCTGATGCAAAGCGGCGCGACGCACAAATCTATGGTGAACTGGTAAGCTATGCAATGAATACAGACGCAACGGATTTCGTGCTGCCCAATCCGGAGCGACAGGCAGAATGTGTTCAGTTGGCCCTCAAACGCGGCGGTTTGAGTCCCGAACAAATTTCCATTGTCAGCACGCATGCGACAGGGACCAGCAGTGGAGATGCGCAAGAGTGCGCTGCTCTGCAATCGGTCTTTGCTGGCAGTGAACAGACTTATTTTAATAACACCAAGAGTTTAATTGGCCATAGTATGGGTGCAGCCGGTGCTCTGGAGTTGGCCGGTAACCTGTTTTCCTTTGAAGATCGTTTTTGTCATCCAACGATCAATGTCAGGGATCTTGACCCCGAGTGCGATCTTTCTGGATTGGTCACCAACGAGGCGCGTGAAATTCCACAGCCTGTCTACGTGTTGAATAATTCATTTGGCATGCTAGGAATTAATTCGGTCGTGGTGGTCAAGAAATTCTGACTGGAAGGTAGAATGTGTTTCTCCTCCTGTGTTTAATCAGGGGGTTAATGACGAAAGCAAGCGGAGAACCAACGGCATGAACGCCGCCGAGATTCGAACGGAGATATTGGATATCCTCGAGAATATTGCGCCGGATGAAGATCTGACGGACTTGAAGGATGAGGTTGCGTTTCGAGAGCAACTGGAATTGGACAGTATGGACTTCCTTGACATTGTGATGGAGTTGCGGAAGCGTCATCGTGTGCAAATTCCAGAAGAAGATTATGAGCAGTTGGCGAGTATGGGGAGTACGGTGAAATACCTTGAACCCATATTAGGCGCAGAGTCTGCGTGATTCAGACTGCTCTGAAAGGCTCCCACATTGTTTTCGCGCCGCGGGACATGATGGACGTTGCCTGATGTATGACACGTTGATTATCGGTGCCGGAATGTCAGGGTTAGCAGCTGGCATCCGGCTAGCATACTATGACCAACGTGTTTGTATTCTCGAACAACACTATTCCATCGGCGGGTTGAATTCGTTCTACCATCTCCGTGGTCGAGACTACGACGTCGGTTTGCATGCTGTGACGAATTATGTGTCGCCGGGTACGCGCCGGGGTCCGTTGGCAAGATTGCTGAAGCAACTGCGTTTCCGCTGGGACGATTTTGCGCTGGCACCTCAAGTGGGTTCTCGCATTGCCTTTCCTGATGTTCAGTTGGATTTCAATAATGACATTGATTTGCTGCGATCGGAAGTCGCGGTGAACTTTCCGGAAGAGCGAGATAATTTTGAGCGGTTCCTGGCTCGACTTATTGGCTATGATGAACTGGATCACCAGGATTTTGATGTGTCGACACGGCAGGTGCTGGCTGACGTGTTTACAGACCCGTTGCTCATGGAGATGTTGCTTTGTCCCGTCATGATGTACGGCAGTGCACGTGAGAACGATTTGGAGTTTGGCCTGTTCTGCATATTGTTTCGGAGTATTTTTCTGGAAGGATTGGGCCGGCCTTTGGCAGGGGTCCGGCTGATTCTCCGGCATCTGGTGCGGCGGTTCAGGTCATTGGGTGGTGAATTGCGACTGCGGAGTGGAGTCAAACAAATTTGTGCCGACGATGGCCATGCCGTTGGGGTAGTGCTCGACAACGGTGAAGAAGTGAGTGGGCGGCAGATTCTCTCTTCTGCTGGACGTGTCGAAACGATGCGTTTGTGCGGGAAACCGCCGACAAGTGTTTCTGCTCCGGCCGGCAAGTTGTCCTTGGTGGAAACGGTTTCTACTCTGAATACGCCACCTGATCAGATCGGGTGTGATCGAACGATGGTCTTCTACAATGACTCCAAACAATTCTCTTGGGCTTGTCCCAGTACCTTGTGCGACGAGCATCGCGGTGTCATTTGTTCGCCGAATAACTTCCGCTATGATCGAGCGGTCCCGGAAGGCGAAGGAGTGATTCGCGTGTCGACGCTGGCAAATTACGATCGTTGGCAAGGGATGTCGGACGAGGAGTACGGTCTCGAGAAGATCCGTTGGTATGACCGACTGGTAGAATCGGCGGTGCGGTTTGTCCCGGATTTTCGTAGCCAGGTCATTGATACAGACATGTTTACGCCGAAGACAATCCGGCGGTTCACGTGTCATGAAAATGGCGCCGTATACGGGGCGCCGGATAAGCAGCCCGATGGTTGTACGCATCTGTCAAACTTATTTCTCTGCGGAGCCGATACAGGATTAGTGGGGATCGTCGGAGCTATCAATAGCGGCATCACCATGGCCAACCGTTACTGTCTTAATCCCGGACAAAAGTAGTGAATCAGAAAAGTCACGTCATTAATCGAGTCGGCACGAAGGCGTTCTGGGAAGACCTTGTCTCGGTTGATGGCACGGAGCATCGGCTGCCGGACTACCGAGGCCATTGGGTTGTGTTGATGTTTCATCGACACCTCGCCTGACTGCCGTGTCAAGAACACTTGTTGCAGTTGCAGCAAGCCAGCGATGAATTCGAGCGTCGTGGTGTGCAAGTCCTGGTAATTACCTTTGAAGAACCAGATCACGCCCGCCAGTACAGTGCAGATTTTTCATTGCAGTGGCCGTTATTGATTGATCAAGATCGGCGGCTGTATGCAGCGTATGGAATGGAGGCGGGCCAGTGGCGAAAGTTGCTAGGTCCGAAAGCCTGCTTGACGTATGCCCGCTTGCTGGTCCGAGGACGTCGTTTGCGGCGAGTTCATGGTGATGTGCGTCAACTGGGTGGTAATGTGGTGATCGACGCGGAAGGTGTCGTTCGTTTTCATCATGTGGCCCATAGCCCTGCTGACCGCCCTGATGTGACAGAGTTACTTGGCGTGATTGACGATGTGTCGTGAGTGCCGCGCGGCCGGTTGTGATGGCTGACCGTCGGCGATTGAGGGCTGGGGCCGCAAGACAGCGACGTGGTCACGTCGAAGAGTTCGGGTTTCCAATTTCTCGCAGGTATTCGGCGAGTCTCGACTGTAAATCGAGCAGTTGCTGCCACTCCCGTTGGTCGACCGATTGCCGTTCTGATTCACTTTCTGGGGCCGTCGAGCGAACCAGGTTGCGCAGGCGAATGTGAAAATACTCGATTAGCTCGACGAGTTGAGCAGCTTGTCCTGGGCTCATCCGGTCGGGGAGTTCGGGTGGGCGCAACGCGTGGAGTGTCGTGTGCAAGTCGCTCGCGTTCCCCCAGTTTAAATCGAACTCTTCGCTATCCAGGTCGTCTTCGGCAGCTGAGTCACTAGATTTCAACTCCGCGAGACGTGACATGATTTGTTCACGTGTCCCGTAGAGCAGCACCGACCGACCGACAGCGATTAGATCACCAAATCGAAGGATTCGTAATTGGATATCTTCGCCGTTGACCCGTGTGCCGTTTGTGCTTTCCAGATCGGTAAGGACCATTTTGTCATGGTCGACCTGCACCTTGATATGGAAACGGCTGACTCGTTCATCATTGAGTTGAACGGAGTTGCCTTCTTCGCGACCGATAGTGATCGGCGTTTCCAGGTTCTCGAAAACGCGACCGCGATCCGCCCCGTCAATTACTCGCAAGGTGACCGAGTTCATTCGAGAAACTCGTAGAGAGAATATGCCAAGCGCAGTACGAGCGCAGCTCAACTATTACTTGTAACATCGCCTATTTGTGGTGGTCAAGTCGTTTCGGTTCGAGTTGCCCGAAGTATTCCCGCTGTGGCGTCTGTTGAGGGTGTTTTGTGGTGGTTGTCCGTGATTGCGTGGCTGGATTATGATCACGAACTGAGCGGGTTCGAAAACGTTACAGCAGTACAGGCGGCAACCATGAATTTGACCATTCAGAATATTGAACGCATCTGGCTTGATGTTCCCTATCGCGAAGTGCCACGACGGAACATGATTCGCGAGCTGCCCCATTGGACAATCGTTGAGCTTTGTAAAGTGACATTGGCGAATGGCATTGTTGGAATTGGCGAGACCATGCCATTTTACACTTGGGAAGAAGTCACCGATGAGGATGTCCAGCGTGCACAAGGGCGAGTGGCTAGTGAGATCATGTGGGATGATTCGCTGGGCGCGGGATTGCAAATGGCTCTGTTTGATGCCGTTGCCAAATCGCTTGACGTACCAATTCACAATCTCCTGGGACGGCAGGTGCGTCGGGATGCGGCCGTGTCTTGGTGGTCGATTGACTTGCCAGCGGAAGATTGGTTGCAGGAAATTCAGGCGGCGATCGCCCAGGGCTATACGAGCTACAAATTCAAGGCGAGGCCTTGGTTTGACCTGGATGAACAGTTGCGAGTTGTGACTGCCGAGGTGCCAGATCATTTTGAGATTGATCTCGATTTCAATACGATGCTGAATGATTCAGCGCATGCCGTACGCGTACTGCGAGAAATAGAGAAGTATCATCACGTAAAGATTTACGAATCTCCGATTCCTCAAGGTGATGTGAACGGCAATAAATATTTGCGTGCTCAGACTAATGTGCCTATTGCAATGCACGTGGGAAACCCTCCTCTGATGACAGCACTTGCTGAGGACGTGTGCGATGGCTTTGTAGTAAATGGAGGTGCAACACAGATATTGCGTGAAGCCCACATTATCGCGGAAGCGAATAAGGTGTTTTGGTCACAGCTCACAGGAACAGGAATAACGGCGACCTGGTCACTGCACTTTGCCGCGGTCTGTAGTCATGCTCGCTGGCCTGCGGTGAATTGTCACAATTTGTATGAGCATCAACTGATTGAGACGCCACTGCAAGTTCATGGAGGCCTTGCTGCAATTCCCCAGGGGCCAGGTTTAGGGGTGGGGATTGACTGGGACGCGATCGAGCGATTCCGTATTGAACCGATTGCGAAACCCTATCCGTATCCCAATCTCTTGATGAAATTGACATGGCCAAGTGGGGAAGTGGATTACTACACCCATGGTTTGCAATATTGGGACGATTTTATTGAAGGACGCCGCGGAGTATTTTCACCAGGCGTCCGATTGGACGTCATTCCAGACGATGGTTCAACACAATGGCGTGCACACTTTGAGGCCGCAGACAAGAAACCAGGTTGGGTGATGCGGCCTAATTGATCAGTTGCTGGAGCAATGGCAAGCTGGGCGGTTGCGTGAACGGCTCGCCAGTGTGCAGGAGCAAGACACGGAGATATCAGGTCCTGAAGTTCCAGTTTTCATTGCCATGCAGGTGGTAATTAAGGCGGCAATTCTTGACACCTCCCCCTTCAGGCGCTAGATTGCCAAGTTGTGGAACCGGTGAAGTTACATTCCGGTTAAGATCTGTTAGCGTGAGCCTGTTCAGCGTCTAAATGGAAACGACTATTGGGATTGAAATGGATCAGGTAGCTCGGGATACGGGTCTGCCTGTGGCTCAGGTTGAGCCCACCATTCGACTACTGGAAGAAGGCAATACCGTTCCGTTTATCGCGCGGTATCGCAAGGATCAGACTGGAGGCCTGGACGATGAACAAGTTCGCTTGATTCAGCGTCACTCAGTTCGCCTCAAGGCGCTGGTGGAGCGCAAGCAGACCATCCTCAAGGCGATCCAATCTCAAGGCAAGCTTACAGATGAGTTGACACAGCGGATCAACTCGTCGCGCTCGTGGCGAGGGCTGGAAGACCTCTATTTGCCTTTTAAGCCGAAGAAGCAGACGTTGGCGGAAGTCGCCCGTCGCCGCGGTTTGGAACCTTTGGCCACTGAGATGTTGAGCGGCCAGGTGCTTGGAGGTGACCTGGAAAAACGACTCGCTGATTTTGTTTCCCAAGACAACGAGCTGCCGTCGAATGCAGATGTGTTGCTGGGGGTAGGGCATTTACTGGCAGAGAATTTTATTGAACGTGCTGATTTGCGGAGTGCATTGCGCAAAATCCTCCGCAACACCGGCGAATTGACTTGTCGCTGCCTGATCTCGCCCGAGCAGACTGTCCCGCCAGCAGTGCCTCCCACCGAAAGTACAACGCGTGAGCCTGGTGCGGATTCTGATTCCAAGCAGATCGCGACCGCAGCTCCGAATACAGATTCAACCGCGGATTCCAAAGCTGGTGCCCCTGTCACCGGAGCAGATCCACTCGAGAACGAAACCGACCAGGACTCAGGAGAACCCGTTTCAGAAGAGCTACCCTCCTCCGAGACTCCGACATCTGCACCGCAGAGCTCTACAGAACAAACAGCAGAAGGAGGGGTGGCTGAGTCGGAGGAAGTGTCTTTAGCACCGCCACCGATGCGAAAGCCCGATAACTCCGCAGAGTCTGTGCCAGTTGGGTCAACCGGGAACGCCGAGGCGGACTCGCTGGTGGACGGTGGTTCAGAAACCCTGCCGGCTGCCTCCGACGAGGTAAAGTCACTTGCTGCGGAGCCGAGTCAGGTCAAACCGTCTGTCGCCAAAAAGGTCACTGCCGTTGGCAAGTCCAAGGCGCGACGTCTGACCAACAAAGAACAGAAACGGCGAAAGTTAGAGGCTGCATATCGTGACTACGATGGGGCGTCACAGCGGATCGTCAAGATCCCGCCTTATCGTGTGCTGGCAATCAACCGTGGCGAGCGCGCTAAAGTACTCAGCGTCAAGCTTGTCGCCAAAACAGAGCAGATGCTCGACGCTGCAGAGTCGCTGGTTATTGCTGCAGAGCATCCCTACGGAGATTTTCTCCGGAACTGTTTGCGCGATGCTGTGACTAAATCGCTGTTGCCGAGCCTGGAACGCGAGCTTCGCCGCGAGATAACGGAACAGGCAGAAGAGCATGCTGTTGCCGTGTTTGCCAGGAACTTGCGGAAGTTGTTGTTGCAACCGCCGGTAAGAAATAGCCGTGTACTGGCCATTGCGCCCGGTTTCAAGAGCGGCTGTACGATTGCGGCATTGGATGAATTTGGTGAAGTCCTTGCGCACGCCAAGATTTTTGTTGTTGGAAAGAAGGGGGCAAAGGACAAAGGACGGAAGCAGCTTGTTCGGTTTGTGCAGGAATACCAGCTGTCCGTCGTTGCGATCGGAAATGGCACTGCCTGCCGTGAAGTCGAACAGCTTGTGGCAGATGTGATTGGGGTGGAGCTCAAAGATACTGAAACGGCCTTTGTGGTTGTCAATGAGGCTGGGGCGAGTGTTTATTCGACCAGCCAGGTCGGACGTGAAGAGCTGCCTGAGTTGGACCCGCTCATACGTGGAGCGATTTCGATCGGACGCCGGCTCCTGGATCCACTGTCCGAGTTGGTGAAGATCAATCCAGCGAATATTGGTGTCGGTTTGTACCAGCATGACGTCAAGGCCAAGCACTTGCGCGAATCGCTTGACGCCGTCGTGGAAGCGTGTGTCAATTACGTAGGAGTGGATGTCAATACTGCGAGTCCCTCGTTGTTGCGCTATGTTTCCGGATTAAACCAGTTGACGGCCCGCCGTCTGTATGAGTATCGACGGGAGCATGGCCCTTTCCGCAATCGGCAAGAGTTCAAGCGTGTGACCAACTTTGGTGAAGCTACCTTTGTCCAGGCTGCCGGCTTCCTGCGGATTAGTGATGGAGATGAACCACTCGATGCAACCTGGGTACATCCGGAAAGTTATGAACTGGCCGGTCGAGTGATGCAGCAGCTCGATAGTAGTGTGGCCGAATTTGCCGGAGCGTTGCGCAATCCAGTTGCCGTTGACGAACCTTCTGAAAAGGAATCACCGGAGCCCATGTTGAGCGCGCCGGCGCCGGCTGCTGTGGAGACGGATGGCACACCGCCAGATGCTCCAGATTCCCTTTCCCGGGATGCAGTGCCACCCTCGGCTGTCGGCGAGGATGCTGTAGTGCAACCACCTGCGGGTGATGAAGCGGGCGAGACTGGTGCGGAAGATACTGGCAGTGAATCGCTTTCCCAGGTGTCTCCAGTGGTTTCGGAATCATCGGTCGTTTCGGCAGGTTCGGTACCCTCACCAGCTGTCGAAGAGGTTGCCGCCGTGCAGACTCCCGCGGGTGACGTGCCAGCCGGAGAGACGCCTGCCAACGTGGAGAGTGAAGACGCTGACCAGGCATCCCCGCAGGCTGCCGACTCTGCGGCGGAGAGTCGGGTTGCGCTCCGGGGAGAGGCAGGACCAGGCAGGCAGGATGCGTCGGCACCGACAACAGTGGCGGCTGTGGTGGCTGACGAAAGACTGGAACAAAGACGCAGGGAGTTCTTTCAGCGGCTTTCTGGACGCGCTGCGACATTGGATCCTGAACCTTTGGCGGACGCTCTGGGAGTCGGTAAATGGCTCCTGGAGGACCTGATGGCGTCGTTGACTCGTCCTGGCCGAGATCCTCGTGAAGATCTTCCCACGCGTGTCCTGCGCAGAGAGATCTTGAAGCTTGAAGACTTCAAGCCAGGGATGGAGGTGCAAGGCACGGTCGTCAACGTGGTTGACTTTGGTGCCTTCGTCGATATTGGGTTAACGGACAGCGGATTAGTCCATATCAGTCACCTGGCCAATCGTTTCATTCAAGATCCGCACGAGGCGGTCAGCGTAGGTGACCTGCTTCGTTTGTGGGTCATCAAGGTCGACCAGAAACGTCGCAGGGTCTCGTTGACGGCCATTGCACCGGGAACCGAGAAACAACGTCGGCGGGAAAAGCGGAGTGCTGGCAAGGAGGAACGCCCTTCCCCACGCCGTCCGACCAAGCGCGGTGGGGCCAGGCGAGGAGGCGCTCCGGCCGGTCGTGGGAAAAAACGCACATCCCACGTGACTGCGCGCAAGCCACGACGGCCACCCAAGCCAGTGCGGCCGATTACAGAGGAGATGCAGCAAGGGACGGAGCCGATGCGCACCTTTTCCGACTTGATTCAGTATTACGATAAGAAAAAAGAAGACGGATCGGAGCCATCGTGATGGATTTTGACCAACGCCTCAAGAAAGCGATGGAACGCGGACAGCGACGTGGCGACGTCGCGGCTCAGGCGGCGCGGGCCAAGGCGCTGGATGAAGAAGAACTGAAACGGTTACACTCCCAGTTGCGGCTGCAATTGTCTGAGCACATCGAGCAGTGTGTCGAACGGCTTTCGCATCACTTCCCGGGTTTCACCTATGAGACGATTTTTGGGGAACGTGGGTGGGGGGCGGCTTGCAGTCGTGATGATGTGCGTTTGTCGTCAGGACGGCGCGACAATGATTACAGTCGCTTGGAAATGACCATTCGGCCTTTCTCCGAGTTGTTTGTGGTCGAGCTGATCGCCAAATCCACGATCCGCAACAAAGAGGTCTTCAGTCGCAGCTATTTTGAGAAGATCGAGGACGCGGATCCGATCAAGTTTGTCGAATTGATCGATGTCTGGGTATTGGAGTACGCCGAGATGTTCTCAGCCAGTGGCCAGTAGACACCGCGTTTCCTGTTCGGCAACCAGTGCACGCAAAGTGCGTTCGGCTTCTGTGTGGACCTGCAGGGCTTACTCGATGGGACGTCGAATTAGGATCGCCCGGTCGACGTTGTGATTTTCGCCAGGTTCGAAGCCCACCGGAATCGATCGATCTATCAGGTAGAATGAGCGGTGCCGTGTGACTTCGCCTGAGTCGAGACCGACTTCCTGAGAAAGCTGCCAGCCATCGGGGTGAGCGACATCGGGGGGCAAAGGTACATTGGTAATCGGGTTTCGCCACGGTTCCACTTCAAAGTAACCGACCGTAATCCAGACGGCGTAGACGTTGGAGTGGGCTGAGACCAGATTGCTGAGGCGTTCCAATCCGTGATAGCGGAAATAGGAGTTCCGATCGGACTGATCATGGTACTGCAGCTGGCCCGGCGCTCCGCCGCCGCCCCCTCCTTGTTGCGTGCTTGATTGATATCTGAAGAGTGGCTGAGTGCGATCCTCGCGGCTACGTAGCAGCGTAGCCTGGACGGAACCCTGGTCAGGATCGTTGGCATTCTGACTGTCTTTGCGAAGGTTTGCCACGTCGGGCGTCAGGTCTGCCGCAAAAGCGGACCGCAAGGGATTTCCAAATAAGGTGGGAAATGATCCATTGACGACCAGTGGATTCGCGGTTCCCTGTGTGGAATCGCTGTATCCACGCCGGCTATCGACGAGGTTTCGCCAAACTCCACCGTTGGCGTGGGCTGGAAATCCCATGGCCAGGCCGCGGAACACATCCAGTTCGAAGATGGTATTGAAGTTCACGCGCCCCGGGTCTCTGAAGCGAGAATAGGATCGCAACACATTGGTCTGTCTGATCGCAGCGGGGAGCGAGGCCAGATCGGGTTCCCGTCCCCAGTCTCGTGTGCCGACGAAGGGTGAGGGGGTCTCGACGAAATCGAATAGGCGGTAATAGTGCGGGATGTCGCGACGGTCATCACCGGCAGTTTCAAAGAAAGCCAGTAAATGTCCAAATGGCGACGGTTCGTCGTCTTCGTATTGTTCGTCAGTGCCGGCAGATTGCAGTGTGCTGAAGTCCTGTGTCAGACGCGAAGCACGTGAAAGCGGGACCTGCAGCAGTTCCAGTGGGTTGGCAAAGGGGCGATCGTGGAAGACCAGCCAGGGGAAGGCCGGTCTGGACAGTCCCAGACCTCGGCCGTCCGGTACCGGGTTGTTGTTGCGTGTTTGCAGTGGGTTTACCGTGTCGGGAGCCCCGACAAAGGTTCGCGCTGCTCCGGACGGATCCGTAGTGGAGAGGAAGTAGGGATGGTATCCACGATTGAGATAACCGAGTGTTTGGTCGACGGCGTACGGGAAAAAATGGCCGGTGGGATTGCCTGGCTCGCGCCAGCGCGCCTGCCAGCCCGCGTCGACGGCCACATCATTGATTTCTTGCGCCCACACATCCCGTAGCATGGTCGCTGCTTTGTAGCTGGCATCGCCCCGCTCCAGTGAAGCGAATTCAATGGGGCTGTCGTCACCCTTCTCAGGATCGTCTTCGTCGACGGCGACCCCGTTAAAGGTAGTCAGGTCGACCGAGTGCGTGTCGATTGTGAGATAGGGATTGGAAAGTGTATTCCACGGTAGCAACGGGTTGGCGAGTCGCTGCAGGTGGACGACGCGATGGTCGGGCCAGGTGCCGTCCCGCAGCAGTTGCTCGATTTCTACCGCATTTTCGTTGCCACCGTTGGCAGGGCTGCGACGGCGGTCGAGTGGTTCATCCAGTGACGGTGAATAGGCGGGTAATCCGTACAACGGATCGACACCGTTGGGGGCGATTGGGTAGCCGTTGGGTGGTTCGGAGACGGTTAGGCCTCCGCCTTGATCGATGGGGACTGCAATCGCGTNGAGGATGTNTCTCGGGCGACCANCATCCAGNAGGATATCGGTCGGTTCNGTGGGCAGCTGAACGGGTACCCCGTTGACGGTGACTTGNGTCAGTGTCGTCGCCGCCCCGACGATCTGCTCGCTTTGATTNCCCCGCACGCGCACCTGGTGCAGGCGGGGGNTGACGTTGGGGTCCAGTACGATCTGGCGGTTGTTGCCATCCTGGAAATGTTGGGAATTGGTGGGCAGGCCTACGTCGTTGACATACTCATTCGCGCCATCTCCATCGACGTCGGCCCGGCGACCAGAGGTCCCAACCACCGCGTAGCGACCCGGCTCCAATTGCGCTAAAGGTAATTGGGTCCACCTGTTCTTGGTGGCGGGTGTGGAATTTGCTTGAGGCGTAGTGAAGTAAACGTATTTTTCGATGTCTGCGGCGGCTGGCCGCGTGGTGGTGGAGGGGTCGTTGGGGTCGAGGTTCTTGCTGGCGCCACTGACCACCATCATCCGCCAGACGGGGGATGTATTGGCTGCACGACGGTTCAACTGCACTCCGTAGGTTGTCGCATTGCCCGCTCCATATACTGAGTAGAGTTCGGCCGGAGGCTTGTGGGAACCGACCGGATTCGCCGTGGTGACCCAGGGGTTATAGAGTTCGACAAAAAACGCGCCGCGGGGACGAAACCGCTGGTCAAAGTGGATGTCGCTGGTGTCGTCACCCGGAATGTGTTTTCCGTGATTCGCACCTTGCAGATTTTCCGTACGACGATCATGCCAGGCCAGCGTCTCGGTGATCAGGAGTTCCGGCCGTTCGCATCCCCACACGAGTCCACGGTCGGGGTGGTTGTCGTCCGTCGAATTGCCTCCCACGATGCCATCAAATCCGCCCGCCGGTGAGCCATTGAACGGTCTCAAATCAAATTCAAAGGGAGTCATGATGACATCGGGATCGCGGAAGTCGACCACGTTGATGGCCCATTGGGCAAGCGCGTAGGCCTTGCGAGTGATGTCCCCATCGAGGTTTTGATAGCCGGGTAACGAGATGCGGGCATTACGTTCATCGAGTAGACGCAGTAAAGAGTAAAGATGGTGCGCCAAACGTCGGCGTCCGACGTGGTGTGTGTAATTCGGGTTGAGTGCCCACGGTTGCGTCGTAAATGGATTGCCAGCTGTGGGCGGGTTCTGGGTGTAGGTGGAGATGCCGTAAGGGTTACCCATCAGGCCAGGTCCGAGCAGTTCCGGCACACCTTCGCCGGGCTCATCGACCACGCCGTTGTCGTTATTGTCGATGCCATTGCCGAGCAGTCGGTTGAGATTGAGACGCCCACCATCGAGCAGTTCGAATGCCACCATTTGTCGAATTTCATCATCGACCTGTGGAATCCCGTTACCGTCGGTGTCGTTCTGGGCAACGCCATTCTGAATCAGCTTCAAACGGAACCAGTCAATCAGGCTGACTTCTCCAACCTGGTCATCATAAGTGCCCAGGATACCGTCAAAGCCAGCGCCGACTTCGCTGCGTAGAGACCTGGGCAAGCCAGTTTGCGGCACTGGCAGAGACCAGCTGTCGGTCGTCACCATCGCCCGCGTGCGGCTGGCCTTGTATTGATTTTCGGCATGGATTTGCGCATTGACGGTTGCTTTCGGTTTGACACTGTAGCCGAGCGTCGGAGACTTGCTGACCAGACGATCTGGAAGCGAGGTGGCGTCCAGGTCGGACCAGCGCAACACGCGTTCCAGTTCGGCGACGGAATACGGTGAGTCGATCCCTTCTTCTGCGCGCGAGGCACGCTGGGACAGATCCAGTTCGTAGGGGTCATCGATCAGCTGATTAAACCAGTCCCCCATATTAAATGACCAGGGCTGTCCGTAGTGATTCAGGGCGATCGTGCCGACACCATGTACGTCAGATCGACTCGCGTAGGATCTGCCACTGGTGAACGCGTTGGCACCGAATCGCGCCGGCAGGCCAACTTGCGAGATGCGACTCAACAGGTCGACATCGGCATTGTTCAGGAAGTAGCTGGTGCGAAATCCAGGTCGACGCAGACTGACATTGGCAATTTGGTCTCGCGCGTAACGGCCCATGAGCAGGTCGTGATATTCCACCTGGTTCGATAGCAGGTGTCCGTACCAGACTTCGGCCGGCCCATACCCGCTGCCACGTGGCGCCCCGGGGTCCGTATTCCACAGTGGTAATTGTGATCCACGGGTTCCCGCGAAATGCTGCACGTTATTCATGGGGACCACCTGGGTTTTGGCGGTCGTCCAGTTCCAGAAAGGCGACAGTACCTGGTTGGTGCTGCCGTCGTTGTTGACGGGGTAGTCCGTTGTGTTGCCATTGAGGTGGAGCCGGTTGCCGTGGGCGTTGAGATTCAGACGCCCGTCCATGTCCTTGACGAGAATCGCGACCAATGGCTTGTAGGGACGTCCGTTTGCCCCGGTCTTGACTGGAAATCCGGCGTCGATCCAGACGCTGTCGGGGACACCATCGCGGTCGTTGTCCACGTCCCATAACGGGCCGTGATTGGCATTCCCCATTGATTGGACTACAGCCCGGCGAATGGCGGCATCCGCTTCGAGAATCGGTACGCCGTTGTTGTCCAGATCCCAGGCTGAGCCGTCGCCGTCGACGTCCTCCGCGGCCCAGGTTAATTGGGGGATCTGCAGGTTACCGGCGACACTGATCCGCGCTGGATTGCTGCCAGTAAATTTAGGGTGGTCCCAGGGCATCGGCCTGAGAATGATCTTGCCGAGAATACTGTTTCGTTCAGCCAAAGTTGGAGTCCGTCGATTTCCACCCGTGTCGATGACGGTGAAATTCGGATTGTACAAGCGGTTTAGCCAATAGTTGATCAGTCCTGGACGGTGGAACGAGGGGACCACACCCTGGTTGGCATCGGCTCGGACCGCTGCCAATGCCATGTTCTGGTAGTCGACAGCATCGTAACTTTCGTCGGCACCACCGTGGTCGCGCAAGATCGTTTGCGCACGTCTTCCGGCGACCGCATTGCCGAAAACCATGGAACCATCGACACGGGGCATCAGTGCCGCGTGTGGCACCAGGATGTCATCGCCCCCCAGGCCTGCTTCATCGGGGTCGTTCAAGTAGCCGTCGCCGTCATCGTTGCCAACGGTACCCCAGTGGCCGTCGGCTCCCGGTGCCCAGCTCCAGGCATTCAGGTTTCGGTCGTCCAGTGAACCTGTTGGCTTGGGCTGCAGCGCCGGCAGATTTGCCTCAAAGCCGGTGCTGAAAACCGCGTTGGCGTCGTAACCGAATCCGGTGCCGTTAAAGGGACGTCCATTGATGAGTACTTTGATCGGGCCGGTGACGCCGCTGTTCACCTCGGCCAGATTGCGTGGCATATCGTCCTGCCAGCGGATGCCGAACGTGTTGACTCCAGTCGCCGTCACCAGGTGGGAGATGATGTGCGTGCTATGGCCGCGCAGCGGGCCGCTGAGAAACGTGATGACGCAGCCGTTATAGGCGTGTTGCCAGCCACGCCAACTTCGTCCGAAAGGCCCGGAATGCGTCAAGTTGACGTTCACTTGGGACTCAGGACGAACGACGAAGTAGATGAACCGTTGACTGGTGTCAAAGCTGTCTACGAAAAAAGTCCCGTTTCCCAGCGGATTGACCGGTGCGTAGGCGATGATGCCGTCATTTCCGTACAGATCCCGCAGCAGGCTATGTCCGTGAATACGCGAGCGGACGGTGCGGTCTTTCGCATCGACGGTGCCAGGTTGGGTGTCACGGAGCAGTTGATACAACACATTGTCAGTCAACTTGACCGGGTGTTCGGACCGGTAGTGCCGGCGGGCGGCGGCTGCCGCGCCACGTTGGAACTGGCCAGCCAGAATCACAAAGGCCATGCCGATTAGCATGAACATCACCAGGATGATGACCACCATCAACAGCACGACACCGCGGCGTTGTCTTGGTCGTATTCGCATACGATTGCCTTGTATCTTGTGGGGAGCTGTCTGTGACAGAACGCAGTGATTGCCGTACCGGCTGGCGTTCACACACGGCGATACGTGCTCTAGCGCCACAGCGAGCTTGATTCAAGTCGAATAGTTTTTTCAAAAACCGCGATCACATCGGTGACCAGGGTGGCTTGTGTGGGAAACAGGGGTAGTCCAGTGCTGGTATTTCGATAAGACTCAGAAAGCCAATCCGGACCATCAATGACCACGCCTCGCTTCCATTCGCGGCTGGGATCAGGTGCACCATTGTTCTGGTTGTACAAGGGCATCGCTTCGGAGTCCGTGTCAATTATCCGGCACCAGCGAAACAAACCCTGGCCGGAAGGTGTCGAGGCGGACAGCATCAGCCAGTCCCCTTCCTGCACGCTCAATTCGGCCTTGGCTGCGTCCGGGTTGCCGTTCAAGAACGGCCGGGTCGTCAAGACCAGTTCCTTGGCCGAGAAGTCCCCACGCAGAAATGTCGCATTCAACAGCCGTTCGGTTTGCACCTGGGGTCGGGTACCGGCGTAATCGATCGTGCGTGGCAAAGGAAAGCCAGCGTTACGCTGATGGAAGATCACGATCGATAAGGTGTACAAGTCGGTATTGGATGCCGTCGATTTGGGCGCTACGGTCGCCAGCCAACTCAGTTGGGCATCGTACTCGCGTCGCGCCACAGAATTGGTGCCAAACAACGGGTTGGCGACTGGGCTGAATACCTGCTGGGGCGGGAGTGTGTTGTCGTCGGGACGACGAAATGCCAGGTCATCGCGTCCAGAAAAAATGTCGCTGGCCTGCAGTAACGACATTTGCGCAGGCACAACGCTGTTGGTGGGATACATGGCAGGTGACCCGACTGCCCAGGAGAGGGGCAATGGCACGTTGCTATGGCTTAACAGGCTGATGCGAATCATGCGTGGGAAGCCGACGGCCGGCTGATAGTAGGGAAAATAGCCGGCATCGACTTGCGGCGCCAGCGGTGGCGAGAAGTTGGCGCCCGGAGCCGTCAGGACGTTGAAGGGCGGGTAGGCTCCACCAAGTCCCGTGTCGAGATTGCGCGTATTGATGGCATAAAAACGTGGGTCGATACAGAAGGCTGTACCGGCCAGCGTTTCGTCCGTCAGAGGATTGACTGGATAGAGACCGTCGGGGCCTCGCCGGACCCAGAATTCAGGACTTCGGAATCCACGGACGTCGAATTCCTCGACCGCGTTCATGCCAACCCGTGCTGCACGATCGGCATTGAGGCCTCGACTAGTCAGTGAACCTGCCACGGGCAGCAGGGCCAGTGCACCCAGCAGGCCAATGATGGCGACACCAATCGAGATCATGACTTCCAGAGTCGAGAGACCGCGCGTGGGACGCGGCATATCGTTTCGATACATGCTTAACGCCCCAGGGTGGAAGTTTGAGCATCCTGCGCGTATTGTCGGCAGGCTTGCAGGGAACCGGTGAAGGAGAAACCTCCGCCGCGGGTATCGGAGTTCAATGCCCAACTGTTTTCCGCGCTGGTCACGCCGCCCGAGCGCGGGCTGATTGACACCCAGCGATTGGCCATGTCGGAGAGATTTTGGTTGATGAACCACGCCAAAGGAGCGTTGGTGTTCATGGAGTACCGTAGGCCATTGGGCGCGTAAGGCGAAGGGGCCTTAAGTTGTTCCCTTCGTCCGATCAACAAGTGGACATTGTTGGTCGGCCTGTGATTGAGTCCTAGCCTCGAGCAGGTGATCGAGCGGATAGAGCCATCCGGTTCGAACATAATCACGACCGGTCGCTGATCACCGATGACAGCTCCGTTTAAGGTGGGGACAGACTTGTAGACATCGAGGTTCGAGATGCCGTCGTTGGCATACGAAGTATCTCGATCCAACCCGGGGGCAAATTCCTGTCCTTGCCCAGGTCGTAGCAGTGCTCCAGTGTTGGGATCCTGGAAGGGCCAGACGGCCTGGCTGGACGGAATGCCGATCCCTGAATTGGAGAGGTCGATGACGATGCCGGCGGGAAGCTGCAGTGGCTTGACCAGCGCCTTCCGCGGGGCACGCACAATCTGGAAACGCACTTTAATGTCCCGTGGCAGATTGTTCTGAGGTACGCCGTTGGCAGAAGTCTGGAAGTGTGGCTTGAGGTGAATCGGTGTGTAGGTGACTCGAGGGTTCAGTGGGTCCAGAGGTGTGGAAACGGGCGCTTGTTCGACCACGGAGTCAGGATGCCGGAAATGGAGTTTGACACGGAATTGATCCACATCCAGGATGTCGGACGTAATCATGTATTCCGGGCTGGAACTTCCCAGCCGGATTCGATCTCCGAAACGTACATTGCGCAAGTAGGCAGGCTTGATGGTGCCGCCTAGGAAGCCATCTTGAAAGTACGTGTCGAGAAAGCCGCATTCATTACGAAAGAAATATGCGGTATCCAGGATGCCGTCACGGTTGTCGTCATGCAGGTAGGCAAGCGCGTTGAGGACGTCACCTCCGTACGGCTGAGGCACGGTGGCGGCAAACAGCTGGTACCCGCCCATCGGGTTGAGTGGGTCTCGCTCAATCCAGACTCCCATCGGCCGGTTACTGCCAGCGGCACGGGCCTTGATGCCTTCGATGAACGTTGTCAGTTGTCGCGTGGCGGTGGTGATCTTGCGATCGGCCAGTGCCAGCCGGGCCAGCGGCAACGCGGATGCCATCAGCAGCACCAGGATGAAGATCACGGTAAGCAGTTCCACCAACGTCATAGCGCGACGTTGACGGCCCGGATGGCGGCGGATTGTGCGGGACACCTGCGGCATGACTAATTGGCCTCCAGCAGGTGGTTGTGGATGTTGTCAGTATAGAAACCCTTGGGAATCGGGTTGTTATCTCCGTCGACGTAGTCAACAGACCTGTACTTGCCAAGTTGCCAGTACAGATTCCCGGGCAGTGGTAGCCACAGGTAAGGGTCATTGGCAAGATTCTGGACACCGCTTGCGTTAAGTGCTGAGTTGGGGACGGCGTCGACGTGGTGATAGAAAATGCCCAGGTTGGGTGAGGGATCTCCCGGGAAGGGAAAATCCGACGAGTAGACAGTCCAGGTGTTGTTGACCTGTACGTAATCGGTGGCGATGTCGTACTGTTGATCCTCGCCGGCTGAAAAGATCAGCGGGAACAACGCGAAATGCCGGAACGGTTCCAAGCCACCGTCGTCAGAGACGTCCACCATCAAACCATCAAACTGATCGTAATTGGTCAATTGATGGATATCGTCCGTACTCGGCGTACTCGGTGTGTTCCAGACCAGGTCGGGGCCAGGGTAGTGATCGAACGGATCGCGTCGCTGGATTTCACTTTGGTTGAAGGTGGGGTTGGGGTCCGAAAAACCAGGCGCCCACCGCAAGAACTCGATCGGTTTCCCCCAGCCGTCCAGGATCTCCTTCATCCCATCCCGGTCGACATCACCGATTTCGCTTTCCTGGAAATGATCGAGGCCATTCACTCCACCGCTGCGTGTTTCAGCGATGATCATGTAGAGGCATTCTGCTCCCTGAAACTGCCGACTCCAACGCGTATGGTCGAAGTACCCCGCCGCATCCGTGGGGCGTCGAGTCGAGTCTCTGACGCGACTTCGGTAGGCGAAGTAGACAGCCGGTTCCTTGCCGCGGAGGGACACACTCGAATCCAGATTGGTGTCGAGGGGATTGAACAGGTCGTTCTTGCGGTCGGGGAGTTCGAGGCGAAGTAGTTCCCGCATCACGCCGAGTTTCTGAACTGCGGCGATCTTGGGGGCGGAGTTGGCCGCGAATCTAATTGGCAGCGGTCGCGTGCGGTATTGCTCCCACTTGGCCATGATGATTTCGTTCAGACGCCCGATCTGGGAACGGGTGCGCGACATCTTGGCCATTTGGGTGGCGCCATACAACGCCACGAGCATAAAGGCAGCCAGCGTGGACGCGATGGCAATCGCGGTCAACAGTTCGATGAGCGTGAAGGATTTACGGCGGTGTGAACGCATGCCAGGTGAGTTATTGGTGGGTTGCGGGTTACTGATCCATTACGGTAATCGGTCGGAGAGGGCGCCATCACTGAAGTTGGTAATGTTGTCCCGATCTCCGGGGTGATAGCCCGTGCCATTGGGGAATTGGCGGGCGGGCCAAGTCCACTGGTTCCCCACCAGAGCTGGGACGCCTCCGTAGATGGTGTCGAGTCCCGCGGAGATGATCTGGAACGTATCCCGATTGGCAAAGTAAAAGGCCCGGCCAGGGTGCCAGTCGGTGGTCAAGAAATTTGGATTGTTCTGGTCTGATTTGTAAGGCAGGGCAGTACCTTTGGTGGCGGTAAACGCTGACATCGTATATTGGTTGGGCATGTAGACATTGTCTGAGACCTGGATCAACTTGTTGTAAGTACGGGAATCAAAGTAGGCATACGGTTCATTCTGGCCTTCGGGTGAGTAGACGGGGAACGGATCGTTTACTAGCAGCAACCGTTGCGTATCCAACGAAAAGTCGTACCAGGAATTCCCCGTCCCACCGTGAAGCAACGCCTCGTCAGAGGAGTAGACCCACCGCGGATTCGCCGGTGGGAAGGTGTAGAGTCCAAGCCCCAGCCGCCCTTCGTCGAAGGAAAAGAACCCTTCCGCGCGCTCCCGGTTGACCATCACGTTATTGCCGGCGGTCCCGGAAGCATCGGGGATCAAGACCAATGGGCCTCCCAACCCGGTGAAGGGACGTCGCGGGTCGTCGCTGAGTCCACCGAGCCAGAGTACCAGTGCCTCGGCGCGGTCGACGTACGACAGGTCATAGCCGATCGCGCCGGGTCGCGCATTGGGGTACAGCCAGAAACAGCTCGTTATCACGGCATATTCTTGCTGGGCCATCCGCGGAAATGCTTTTTGGAGATGGCGTAAAACGATGCTCCGGTCAGAGAAGTCGGGTGGATAATCGTTGTATTTTTGTTTGTAGGATTCGAGTGCGGCATCGATGTTGCTCTCCTCCAGGGTAATCCGAGCCACCTTCGCACGTTGCAATGCGCTGAACACCGTGGGTACCAGGATCGCTGCCAGAATTCCAATGATGGCGATCACCACGAGCATTTCGACCAGAGTGAAGCCGGGGGCAGATCGACGACGCTGTAACATGGGATTTTCTCCAGGGAAAGTGCATCAGCAGCTCTGTGCGATGTTCTGACCCAACATTCTGCTAGTCTAGGCGGATAATCTAAAAGTAGTCAATATGGGTGTTTCATTTTACCCAGAGGGGTTGTCTGTTGGTGTTCCGGTAAAAACCAGTTCCTTATCGAAGTTCAGTAAGCACAGACGGGAAGCCGAAGTTCGCGCCGAGCCCTCCTGGTCGATCCTTTGAAACTCGGCATGAGTTTCGCCCTCCCGTGTGTGGATCAGAATTTCGTTCCTGCGGCCCGTTGCCGCATCGCCTTGTCTTAAACACCTCCCGTGAGATTTGTGATCAGGTCAATCAGTGGCATAAACAGAGCGACGACAATAAATCCGACAGCACCACCCAGGAAAATAATGAGGATGGGTTCCAACAGTGCCATCAGGCCGTCTGTCATGACCTTGACTTCTTCGTCGAACACATCGGCCACTTTGTAGAGCATGGTGTCCAGTTCACCCGTTTGTTCACCGACATCCACCATGTTGACAACGATGTCGTCTACGACGCGGCCACTCATTCTTAGGAAGTAAACCAGCACTGCGAGTACGCCGCAGATTCCGACCGCTCCGCCGCCAACCTGCAGCAGCATGAAAACAAGTGTTTTACCTTCCATCGTCTCCGCTTCCGGCCTGGTTTGGGCGATGGCCGCCAGGACGAGAATCAGCAGACCGGGTACAGCGCCAAACAGAAACCAGAACATTGTGGCGATCAGGTGGAAACCAAGGCGGGAGTATGTCTTCATGGGAATGGCCATAGTTTCACCTTCACGAATGGCGTCGGAGATCTGGCTGTAGAGATACTCAAACTTGCCATTGCCAGCGGTTTCACGGGTAATATTGAGGGCTTCGAGAATCGGCACACCACTGGCCACGAGTGTTCCCAGAGTTCGAGACGTTCGTGCCATGATGTTCTTTTCGATCAGGGCTCCCACGACAGGCAACCGGAGAATGAAGATGTCCCAGCCCATTCTTCCGTGCCGAAACTTGCGAATCAACTTGATGAAGAGAAAACCGGCGAGTGGCAATAAGGGAATCAAGTACCAGAATTGCGCTGTCGCTTCCGAGATTGCGATCAGCAGTTGTGTGACGGCCGGTAGTTCGAGGTCGAATTCTTCGAACATTTCCTGGAATGTCGGGACAATCCAAATCATGATGCCGGCCAGGATCAGGGAGGCAGCACCCACCACAAAACACGGATAAATCATTGCCCCAATCACTTTCCGCTTGAGTGATTGAGATCGTTCCATGAAGTCAGCGAGCCTTTGTAGAATCAGCTCCATGGCACCGCCTGCTTCGCCGGCCTTGATCAT
>PBOG01000050.1 GCA_002724245.1 Planctomycetaceae bacterium | reverse complement strand
CGCAGAACTTTGTCCGAACGTTTTCTTGAAACACGCTTCCCAGCCCAACTTTTCAACATTCGGATGAAACGACTTCAGCAACACATCTTGCCCGAACTTGTTCATCAGATAAGCGATCGCCCAGCCACCACTATCGTACGCCAGCTGTCTGCACTCACTGTCGTACGAATCGGGCAATAACGTGGTGCACATTTCTCGTTTTTCCTGAACCAATTTCATTTTGTTTGTCATCCGTTGCTCCAGGCTGCGCCATGGATGAGACGCATTATTCCATTTCGGTAGTTTTCCAGAAGCCCATAACCGGGAGGCGTTGATTTCTGCCATGGCAACCGCCGAACCCTCAATGAACCACACCGGCCCCATCAACGAACGCCGCTTCTTGTGGTCGGGAGTCTGGATGAATGCATTCTGCATCGAATGCCAGTACTCGTGCAGAATCGTGACTTGCTCACCCTCACCGGCAATATTCAATACGCCCGCAAAGCCTAGCGGCAAGGACGATGTCATCCTGTGAAAACCCCATTGGGCGCCCCCATTGTGTCCGGCACTTCCGCGCGGCATTCCCGAAGCCAGGGCCTGGGCACCTATTTCCTGGTAGCTGAGAAATCCGTGATCTTTGTTCTGGCTGTCGTTCAAGCAATCACGCCGGGTCATGTGTCCTCTGGCAACACGCCGCGCACAAAAAGCGGACGCCAGCTCCACGGCGGCCGCGCGGTCGGTGCCTAACACCCAGTATTCAAATCGCCCGGACGAACCCCAGGTGTCGACGGCAACAGCCAGTGTGTCCTTCACGGCCTGCTCAACTTTCCTGGAAACGTCAGAGGCAACGAACACCTCCGTCTGGTTTCGCTTCTCGACGCCAAAAATATTTGTGGGATCTTGCGCTGAACGTGAAACAGTTTCCTGTCCGCTGACGGTCGTGAACATCAACAAGAAAAGGGGCACCATGGCGACTCGACTCAATGTATGCATCGATTCTATTCCTGGCCAAATCGTGACGGCGGCCCGAGCAGATCAGGCCGATTACAAATCAACTAAGAACAACAGAGCGAAAAAACAAGCCAGCGCGACGTGCTCTGCCACACTCGGCTTCGCCGCAGCCTTGTGCCAACCATCATGCGTTGCGATTACGCCAACAGCTCATCGCGGACACGGCCTTCCGCCACGACCGGAAGCGGGCGACCGAGCCGATCCTGCAGTAACATCTCGTGATCGATGCCCAGTAAATGGTAGACCGTGGCCAGGATGTCGTTCGGAGAAAACGGGTTGTCTGCAACATCACCGGCGATGGCATCCGTTTGACCGATAACGCGTCCCTGCGCGAATCCACCACCTGCAAAGATTGCCGAGTAGGCACGTGACCAGTGGTTACGTCCGCCACCGGGGCTGTCATCGATCTTGGGGGTACGACCGTGCTCGCTAATGCAAACCACGAGCGTCTCATCCAAGAGGCCACGTTCTTCCAGGTCACGCAATAGAACCGGGTAGGCTTGATCGAAACTCGGGCACAGCTGGTTCTTCATGCGGTTGAAGTGGTCCTCGTGTGTATCCCAGGCACTATTCACCGACTCATACTCATCCCAAAACACAGTCACAAAGGTGCTACCCGCCTCGATCAACCGTCGCGCTGCCAGGCACGAGTGTCCAAACAGGTTGCCACCGTACTGCTGGCGCACCGACTCGGACTCGCGGCCGACATCGATTGCGTTCGAAACCCACGGAGATGTCAGCATCGAGTGCGCAATCTGTTGATAGCGATTAAAGCTTTGCGCACTGGGAGTGCGGTCGAGCCGTGCGCGTTCCTGGTCAAACTGCTGGAGCAACGAGCGACGGGTGTTGAGTCGGTCAATGGTCACCCCACCGGAAAGCTGTCCGGCCGCAGCCAGTGCCAGACTGGAATCCGGCGTCATCCCACCGTAGGGATCGCGGTAGGTCTTGGTGACGCCGCCAAAAGAAGCCGTCACCTCAGCCGACGCTTCGCTAGCGGCCCCCTGAAAGTCCGTCCAAATTGGATCGTAGGCCGGGCCCAAAAACCCGCCGTAGGGCCCAGACCGCAGCACTTCACCTGAGCGACGGGAACTAAAGGGCCAAGGCATGGCAATGTTCCGGGGTACTTCCGGAATGCGACCCGGGGAGCGGGCCCCCTGGACATAATCCACAACCGATCCGATGAAGGGCCAGCTCCGCATGTCATGGGGGTCACTGAAACGCTGTCCGAGCTTCGGGATCCCGGTCACCGCCAATTCGATCCCGTGCAGCGGGTAAGGATGAGTCAGTGAGCGAACAATGGTCGTCTGATCGACAATGGCAGCCGTCTTGGGCAAAAGTTCGCCGACGCGGTAGCCCACGATCGAACTGGCAATGCCGTTACCGTACTGGCCGCGGATCTCGAGCGGTGCCCGCGGCTTGATGTCAAAGGTTTCCAGCTGGCTGGGGGAACCCCACAAATAGAGCAAAATGCAGGCTTTAGCTTGCCCAAAGGACCGACTTCGCGAACCGGGAGTCTCCGCCTGCGCGGACTTGGCTGCCAACAAGTCGGCGAGCGTCAGTCCACCCAGGCTTAAAGCGCCAGATACGAGCATCTCTCGACGCGAGGTGCCGTCGCAAAGCCGTTTCTGCGAACCGAGTATGCGCAAAACTCAAGTCTCCAGTAAGACATCGAACCGCCAGCCAAAGTATACCACGTTACTTTGGCGCTCGCGCGGTCAAATGACTGTAATCAGGCGGTCAGATGCCTCACACTGCACGATCTCCGCCAACGTGTTCTCTTCCCCATCACGTGGCTTGCCTTCACCGGCGATGATCGCAGCGGGCGCCGAGCCCGGAAAGGTGGTTGCCGTCCCGGGCCCCGCCGGGATCCTGATCGAAAAAGGCAGCGCAAACCACAATCGGTTCATCGGAAACACCATCGCGGGAGAAGTCACCGATGTGATTCTCGTAGGGGCGGACAGTGTGAGTGACCACCGGGCCAATGACCACCAGCCAGATTCCAGTCAGAAATAAGTTGTACCGGAGGGCATCCCAGCGCGCGGTGCCGGTATTACTGTAGTGGCTTAGAACTGGTAACCGGGGCGTGACCAGACAAAGACCATTCCATACATCTGGATCGCCAGAAACGCGAGGGTCGCTACTGCCTGCCAACCACGTCGGTTCGAAAACACGACAACCGCACCACTCAATGCAGTCAGGATGATATTCAGTATGTTCGCGTTAATGGCATCCGTCCAAGTCGACCCGTACGCGTAGACATTGAGAACGATTGCCAGGAACAACGTACTTGCAATCACGGCCACGGCCCAGCGGCCGTTCTTCTGGAAATCAACCCGCATGCTGTCGGTGTGATTTACCGCGTGGCCCGGCCAGAGCAAGCTGGTGGCCAGAAAATACAAGAACGGGTGGATCAAGATGAGGCTATAAGATCCCCAAGTCCACGATTTATCATCCAGATGCAGATTCCACAGCATCGTGAAGAACTGCAGCTGAAATACCAGGATGATGAATGCCCAGAGGAAAGTTAACCAGTACAGCGTGGCTTGTTCCCGTCTACGGATCGCAGCGCCAGCGCCATCCAGAATCTTGATGATGCCCACGCCGAGGACAAAACAAACAGGAATTGCCAGGACTTGAAATTCACTCATCGTGACAAACTCACTTGTGAAAGGAGCAGGGGCACTCTCTGGGTAGGGCAAGCACCTGCTGGCCAGCGTCGGTATGGCGTGAAGATTCACCTGCTTGCCACGCCAGCCATGGAAACGCACCCAGCGAAATACAGCCAGGAGATTTCTATACTCGGGAAAGCTGTGATACGCCAGGGCCCAATCAAGCATTTTGTCGCTGCAGAGAAACGGATTGTGCCCGACGAACCATACCACGCGTGCAAAATCATATCGGTTGATTTACGGATCGGAGGTGGGCTGCAGAAAATTGCCCGTATTGGTACGCTGATACGCTCAACGCAGGTCGTGGACCGCAGGAGTGTCCGCGGCAGCACTGCCACGAGTCTGACTTTTGAATTCAAGAAAGAGACGATGCACCAGCAAATCACCCAGCGACGGACCATCCCCCTGTTCCTGCTATTCACCGCCTGCCTCAGCCTGTCCGTTTTGCCCGCTGCCGAAGAACCTCAAGAACAATCGTCTCGCGAGACGCTGTGGCGTCAGGTGCAAGGGGAGTGGATCCGCTATGCCGGTGATCACTATTTCATCAAGAAGATCACGCGTGGACAAAGCGTGCTGGAGAGGTACTCGCAAGTGGGCAAACTACGGGAGCGCCGCACGGCCGAGATCCAGCTGGCCAGTGAAGGTGGCATCCATCGATTCATCGAGAGTAGCACTAGGCTGGAACAGCCAAACGGCAAGATCCAAGACCTGCCCGGCACATACATAACGGTCTTCAAGATCACACCCGACATCTTTTGGGAAGTCAATCTCGGCGGAAAAAACCAGCGACCGCAGGTTGCGGGCAGTTATCACGCCTCCGACCCTGGCCAAGCACTGCTGATCGCCGCCCGCCGCGGAGACCAGGAAACCGTCATGACTTTGCTGGACTCCAAGGTTGAAATCGACTTCACCACACACGACTCCTATACCGCGCTGGCCTACGCCGCGGGGGCGGGCCATTTGGACCTGGTCAAGCTGCTGTTGCAGCGCGGGGCCGATGTCAACAAGCGCGGCTGGTTAGCCAAAACCCCCTTTGCCGTGGCGGTCCAAGGCGGCCATCTCGACGTACTCAAGTTCCTGGTTGCAAAGAAGGCGGATATTCACACTCGGGTGCAACATGGGGGTGGCATGATCGGCGACGCCGTTTTCTGGGGCCAACCCGCAGTCCTGGAATACCTCATTTCGCTTGGCCTCTCTGTCAACGACGCACCACCACGCAACCTCTGGACACCACTGCATAATGCGACCTGGCGGCTCACGAAAGGGCCTCAGCACCTCAGAGACAGATTTGCAGCATGTGTCAAAATTCTCTTGGCCCACGGTGCAGACAAAAACGCTAAAACCAGAGACGGTCAAACGCCACTCTCCATTTACGGCGGTGTCACGGGAGTCGCGGGTCCGCTGTTCGAGGAAAAATAAATCCGCGGTGAACCGTGCTGCGCGAGAGGGCCGCTCGGGCGCGCCACCCAACCAGTACCGGGTAATCGATCAACCACAACTGCAGAGCGGAGATTGCACGTGTCGCTGCGCGCTTGTCAGTTACTCTTTGGCCTGATCGGACTCTTCACTGCCTGGCGCCCTGGCTCTGCAAGTGACCGCTGGCCTGCTACCAGAACCACGCAGCCAGCTGGGTATGTCCAAGTCGAGAACTGGCCGAAGTTGCCTGCCAATCGCAAACTGGGCCAGGTCACCGGAGTAGCTGTCGACGAGGCACAACGGATCTACATCTTTCATCGCGCAAACCGGAAGTGGACCACACCATTTCCTGCCGAAACGATCCGTGGCCAGACCATCGCTGTCTTCAACCGCCAGACAGGAGAATTGATTTCAACTTTGGGGGAGCAGAAGTTCATCATGCCGCACGGGTTGTCGGTCGACGCTGACGGCAACCTCTGGATCACGGACGTCGGGTCCCACCAGGTCCATAAGCTTGCACCCCGGACAGGACAAATTTTGCTCACGCTCGGAACGGCAGGGACACCAGGCCACGACCAGCAGCATTTTGCGCGGCCTACAGATGTTAGCTTCTCCAAGGACGGAACCGTCTTCGTTACCGATGGCTATCTCAACACACGGGTCGTCAAATTCTCAAGTTCCGGGAAGTACCTTGGCGAATGGGGAAGCGCCGGCAGCCAAAACGGAGAATTCAACCTTCCCCACGGCATTGCCGTCTTTCATGAAAGGGTCTATGTCTGTGACCGGAGCAACCTGCGCGTGCAGGTGTTTGATCTGCACGGCAAATATCTCGATCAATGGCAGGGAGCCCTGATTGGTCGTCCCTTTGGTATCGCGACAGATCATCAAGGGTGGGTCTATCTGATTGACGGAGGAGACCAGCCCGATCATACCCGGTCACGAGTTGTGGTCCTGGACCAAAGAGGGCGTTTCAAGTTGACGTTTGACGCCGCCAGGTCGGAGGATCGGAAAAACCTGGGCCACGACATCGCAGTCGACCGGGAGGGGGCGATTTACGTTGCCGACGCCTGGGCGAATTGCGTGCGAAAGTTCATCCGGCAACAGTAATTCTTCCGCGGCGAAATTTCTGCCGAAATCGAAACTCCACCTGGCAAGCTCACCAATTGTCCGCGATCGGTTTTCAAGAGGTCGCCTGCCGCGGCGCCGAATCCCGCCACACTGGCCTGGCAGCGCGGTCTGCCGCGCGTATTTTCCCTCGATAGACAAACTTCCACTGGCGCACTAGCAGTGCTCACACTACCCACAATGGAATCCATACGCGCCAGCGTGCTCTTTGCAACATCTCTCTACAAGCCCATCGTCACGCTATCGTTTCCATATCGACTTCAGCTCATAGGCGCGCAATTCACGCAACCAGGCCTGCCCTCCCTCGGCGAACGCGATGACCTTGCCAAGGTTTCCTCTTTTCGCTCGAGGCTCCGTAATACTCACGCTTCCTCGGTTGGCAATGATTTCCAACATCGGACGATCTACCAATACTCGAATTGCTATCCGCCCCTCCTGGGAACGGACTCTAGCCCCCTGAAGCTGTTGCTTCATAACGTCATACACAACCAGATTGCCACCAATATTCAGCCCGATTTTCTTAGCCTGGCCAATTTCAAACACCGCGTGCAGATCGATCGTCTCTGCCCCCAGCACAAGTTCCTCGCTCGCATTTTCTGCAAGCGCATGGCGACCCACATCAATCTGATACTGGCGCCCGTAGAGCTGCTCAATCTCACGCACGGGTTGCGCAAAAAGCCTGACCCCATCATCCGTCGTTCTCAAGGTCAGGTTGTGCGGAAAAGTGAACGTCTGATTGAATGGCATGCGTTCCATCGGAATCGACGCCCAGCCGATCTGGATCCGCCGACCATCTGGCGCGTGGTTAAACGTCTGCGGTGTTGCACATCTTCCATAGTGAACCCGGTGTGTTCCCTGATGTGCAGGCTTGAACGACCTGCCATCGAAGTCACCGACCATGTATCGTGGGCCAGAAGACAATACCCACCGCAAGTTGCTCTGTTGCCCGTCTACAGGCAACGGATAAATTTCAGGACAGGCACCATTCCCGCCAATGTGACTGGAAAATTCCCAATGCTTTAGATTCTTGGAAACGTAAAAAGCAGTGCCACCACGGCCTTTCTGCTCTTGGAAGACTGCCATCACCCAATGACGACCGGCCGCGTACCAGAAAACCTTTGGATCGCGACCCGCATGCTTGACGACTGGATTTCCTTCATACTCGGTAAATGTTCTGCCACGATCGTTGCTGTAAGCGATACACTCCCCACGCCCGGTGCTCGTCCAGCAAGCAACGATCACCTTTTCGTCGCCCGTTTGCCAACCAGCCGTATTGTCAACGTCAACGATCGCACTCCCTGAAAACGCCCAGTCCCCACGAGACTTGTTGTAGATCGCAACAGGAAGTTGTTCCCAGTGGACCAAATCCGTGGATACGGCATGCCCCCACTGCATGTTACCCCACCCTCGGCCATACGGATTATGCTGAAAGAAGAGGTGCCATTCCCCGTCATAATGCACCATTCCATTAGGGCAATTGTTCCATCCCACCCGCTGAGAAAAATGAAATTGCGGTCGCAACGGTTCATCGTAGAGATGTGATGTTGCAGGAATTTCATCCGCTGTACGAATCAACGCGAGAGTTTTTTCTGTGGCGCTGGAAAGCTCAAGTCGAGCCTGGCGCCCTTGAAACGGACTCAAGTCAAGAAATGCCCAGAAGTCTATCTTGTCGATAGTTGGCGCCAACTGCGCATCAAACTCACGTACTTTCATTCCATTGATCGTCAAATCCACCGCGCAACTCGTAGCCTCTTCATGAATCGGAAAAAGAAGATAATTTTTTGACAGCACGAGTCTCTTGGTTTGCGCTACCGGCAACTGTGGTTTCTTGTCGGTGAGCACGATGTGATCGACATTAATGTGGCCCCAGGATCCACTCGCCTTATCGACAATCTGAATCGACACGGACTGTCCCAGCAGATCCTTGAGATCCCACATCGCTGGCTCCAGTTTTTCTCTTCGCTCAGTGGGATGATGCGCGCCGGTTCTGGTACGTACTACTTTGCCATCATGAAGCAAGTTGACACAGGTGCGATTCTGATGGCCACCACCACCTACAAGAAAACTGAGATAGCGGCGTTGGACAAGAAAGGGGGGTGAGGTCAATGTGCCTTTTGTTTTGTCACCACCGCGATAGCTATTCACCAGGCCCGCGCCACGAAAACCAGATACAGGCAATTGCATCTGCAACGTTCCAGCAGCAGGTTTCGCACCAAAAGCTTCACCGGAAGATCGCCATTTCCCATAAGACTCCCCTTCAAAGTCGGCCACGACGATATCATCTGCAGCGACAAGCGGAAGTGTAAACGCGAGCATCACAACGGCGAGAGCAAAGTAACGACTCATAGATTTCACCCGTACACTTGAAAGAGTACTGATCGCAATCAACACTGACCGCTGTTGCAGCCAGTCATACCAGGTCAGGATTTCACATCTCGATCGGATCGAAGCATAACATTTCCTGATTCACCAGGAACCCATCCTGTCCAACCTACCGCCCGGTTCTGACATTACACTTCATCACCTGAACGTGGATCCCCTGTCGCTTGTGGCAATTTTCTTCGCGCCGGCAAACAAGACCAGCGGGTATCCGTGAAAACCCACAGGCAACACCAGCGCCTGGAGAGCTGCTGCTCATCCTTTTTCCCTGTATCCCTGGCACTCCCTGTATCCCTGGCACAATGACATGATGCGATCTTCTCCAAGCTGTCGATGGTTGATACTGGTCCTGCTGCTCGNGCCCCTGGCGATCCACCGCANCTGTGGCGCNCAGGTTGCCNNNAGNTTTACGATCGCCAGNGACGGTCAGCCCANGGCGGTCATCATCGTGGCCCGGAANGCAGCAAACCCCCTGGTCATCAAGTACGCCGCGGAAGAACTGCAACGCATCATTTACAAAGCCACCGGGGCCCGACTGCCGATCGTCGAGGAACCAGACACTGCGCGTTCCCCGGACGAAGAAACCGCGGAGATCCTGATCGGACCCTGTCGGGAAACCGAACGAGCGGGAGTCGGTGTGGCCCAGCTACCGGCGAATGCCTTTCGCATCAAAACCGACGGCAAACGCTTGTTTCTCAACGGCAAAGATGGTGGCACCGATGTCCCTCGCAACGACCATGTCGATATGGGCACCCTGTTTGCCGTCTACGAGTTTCTCGAGCGACAAGTCGGTGTACGGTGGCTATGGCCTGGCGATCTGGGCGAGTACGTACCTGCACACAACCGGATTGTTTCTGGTAACTGGGAGCTCAAACACGTGCCGCATTTAAAGCAGCGCCAATGGCGATTTGAAGCCAGCATTCATTACGGCCGGCAGGGGTGGAGCTCACCCAATCGTGTCTATGATTATAAAGTCGATGTCTACAAGTGGTCGCGTCGGCATCGTTTCATGCGCAGCTACACGCTGGACTACGCTGAGGCCTTTCGCGATTACTGGCAGCGATTCGGGGAAACGCATCCCGAGTTCTTCAACCTGTTGCCCGATGGCAAACGGTTGCCCGATGGCATGCGTCCGGGCCATGTCTCGATGTGTGTCTCCGAGCCGAACCTCTGGAAACAGCTGGTCGCCGATTGGCAGCGGACACGCACCCCGGATCTCCCCTGGGTCAACGCGAAACCCAATGACACGCCCGGCAAGTGCACCTGCCCGCGCTGTCGATCCTGGGACGTAACGCGACCTGGTGCAGCCGGTTCCGTCGCAGCGGCACGTCAGGCGTACCAGCAGGGTGACCGGGATGGCTGGACATGGCCTGAGCAGCTGGGGTCCCTGTCCGATCGCTACGCCAGATACTTGCTGGCAGTGCAGCAAACAGCCCAGCAGATTGACCCGAACGCGACGGTCATCAGCTATGCCTACGCGAACTACATCCGGCCACCTGTGGCGACGCCACTGAATCGCCGAGTCGTTATCGCCTTGGCCAGCTCGTTGTTCTTTCCCTACACCCAGGAAACGAGTGCCACGTTTCGCCGAGATTGGCTGGGCTGGTCAGAGACGGGTGCGCAAATGGTGTTCCGCCCGAACATCCCCCTGGGAAGCCACAACCTGCCGGTCCATTACGCCCGGCGTGCCGGTGAGGATATTCAGTATGCCTTTGCCCAGGGCGTACTGGCGACAGATCTCGACAGCCTGACCGGGATCTGGGCCAATCAGGGCCCAAGTCTGTACGTCATTGCACGTGCCCAACTGCGCCATGACCAACCGGTCGACACCATTCTGGATGAATACTACTCCGCGTTTGGACACGCCAAGTCAGCTGTCGAGGCCTATTTCGATCATTGGGAGCAGACGACCGAACGCCTCACAAACGACCGTTGGCAGACCATCCTGCAGAAGTACCGGCGCACAGACCCGGATGTAAATTTTCGTACGTTCTACAAAGTCGCACACGAAATCTACACCGACGAAGTGATGCAGCGCGGGCGCGACCTGTTGCGGATTGCCGCCCAGGCGGTCGTGCAGGACTCGCTCGCCGCCAAGCGAGTTGCGTTTCTGGAAAAGGGATTACGTGACGCCCAGCTGACGCTCGATGCACAAAAAGCCTTTGTGGCATTTCGCAGCAGCGGCAACCGAACCGCATTCACCGCAGCGCTGCGCCGACTGCAAGAGTTCCGACATCGCATTGAGCGCGAGTACGTCGTGAACCTCTCCTATGTCTCGTTTCAGGAAAACTTGACATGGCAGCATCTCAACCCCTAACCGTTCGCCAACGCTTCGGGGCGGTGTACTGCCGCCTACCTGAGTTACCTTGCCCCCCTTCTCCGATCCTCGCCAGCGAGGGCAGGCAGCGATTTACGAACCGGCCCAGATTGCTCTTGGTCAACCTGGCAGCGTGAGCTACAAGCAACTCTCCGCGTGCCATCGCAGCTGCGCGATACGCACCCCGCAGCAGGTACTCCAGAAGCATCTGTGACGTTTTCCGACACCCTTCCGGTTGCCTGATGAAACAAAAGACGATTGATGTGGTCTGGCACCGGCGCACACGCAGGATCCCACCACGTCATTGGGCCGTGGAACAGTACGCTGAGCACTGGCGACGCGCTGGCTGGACAGTGCGTCATCAATTCGGAATCCCACGCATTTGGCATCGCCTGGCTGAGCTGACGCTGCTGCACGTCGATTTGAGTGTTGTTCCCACAACCTACCGTGATTGGGCGTTGTCCGCCGCCCAGCGTGGCCTTGTCTGGAACGCACGGATCGACGACATCCGCAAGTCCCGGGTTTCTGCTAATTTACTCCTGCCCGACGATGACTGGACTGGACGAGTCATTGTCAAGACGGATCGCAACTTTGGTGGCCGTCCCGAAGCAGCTCAACGGTTTTCTGTGCACAAACAAATCTGGCGAGACGCAGGATACCCGGCGAAAAAAGAGTACCTGGTCAAGGATTCCCTGGCAGATGTGCCGGCCTGGGTCTGGCGATCACCACACTGGGTAGTAGAACGCTATTTTGAGCATCACGAAGGCGGAGCATCGCTCTGGACCCTGACCATCATAGGAACAGAAATGGAGCTGGTTCGCTTCTCCACAGATTCAACAGACACCAACAACCGCCGGCGCTACACGGCCTACGAGGTCCATGAAGTCGATGATGCGCTGCGAACAATGGTATCTCAGCTCGAGATTGAATACGGCAGACTCGACCTGTTCCGCATCGCCAACCGCTGGGAGTTGATCGACGTCAACAAGACTCCTGGTCGATATCCGCGTCAGGACGCGGAGCCGGAACGACAAGCCTTTTACGACCGTCGGATTGCTGACCTGGCACGCGCCTGCCTGCACCAGATCAAGTAACAGGCTGTTCTCGCGTTCCACAGGGCTGCCGGAAACGGGAATCGACCATGGACGCCACCGACTCCGCCCGGTGCACCGCAGCAAAAACAACGGAAATGAATTGTTCCCCGGCACGTGACTCCGCAGAACACCAACGCGCGAACGCCAAGGTCGGTGGGACGGACCAACGGTGCAGAATCTCCCACACACAACCACCCGGCGTACGAATCGATTAAGATGCAACTCCCCTCATGCGCAACAAGTCGACGATGCCCAGGTAGTAGATCCGACTCGTCCGCAAGGTTGTGATACAAGGTTTTGCAAAGGAATCGGTCATGCTGAGTTTCATGGTGCGTCTCCTGCTGCTGGGCCTGTGGGCGGCTGGCCTGCTCGCCACGTCCTCACAATCGAGTCTCGCGCAAGAATGGACTCGCTTCCGTGGTCCCAACGGATCAGGAATCAGCCAGGTGAAATCGATTCCCACGCGCTGGACCGAAGCAAACTATGAGTGGCAGGTGCCACTTGCCGGCTCGGGCTACTCGTCACCGGTCATCTGGGGAGACCGACTTTTTCTGACCTTGGCGGATGACGACAGCGGCACACGGGCCTTGATCTGTATCAATACCAGCAACGGAAAGCTGCGTTGGAAACATGGGTTTGCTGATGCGTCCTATACAATCCACCAACTCAACAGTCGTGTGTCCGCCACGCCTGCCCTCGACGCGCAACGCGTCTATGTGTTGTGGGGAACCGATGACGAACTGGTCGCCCAGGCACTGACGCATGACGGCAAACTGATTTGGACAGAATCACTCGGCCCCTACAAATCACTCCACGGTATTGCATCCTCGCCAATCGTACATGCTGGACAGCTGTTGGTGGCCAACGATCAGGACAAGTCCAGCAGCCTCATCGCCTTGAAGGCGGCGACGGGCGATAAAATCTGGTCGGTGGCACGCCAGACTACCGCCAACTATTCCACGCCCTGCCTGTTCACCAACGGCGACCGGACGACCGAAGTCATTTTCAGCAGTCGGGACAAGGGCCTTTCTGCAGTCGATGTGACATCGGGAGAACTTGCCTGGGAATTAGCCGTTTTCAAGTCGCATGTTGCCGTAGCGTCTCCTGTTGTTGCAGGCAACTACATTGTCGGGGTCAGTGGTGGCGTCGGCGTACCTGAAGAGCTGGTCACAATCCAGTTACAACGTCAGAAACCCACTCGTCCACTGGAACTCTATCGGATCGAACAAACCGCACCGTTTGTCCCCACGCCGCTGGTATATCAAGGCATGGTATTTTCGGTCAGCGATGAAGGGATCGCGATGAGCATCGACCTGGATTCTGGCAAGGTCCACTGGAAACAACGCCTGCAGAATAAATTCTATTCGTCACCCATCTGCATCAACGACAAACTCTACATGGCCGCAACCGACGGAGAAGTGGTCGTCCTGGAAGCATCCAACCGGTTCCAGGTACTCGCCCGCAATCGTCTGGCCGACGGTATGCAGGCCACGCCTGCTGTTGCCGGCAACAGAATGTTCCTGAGAACTTTTACGTCGCTGATTTGCATCGCGGGAACTGATAGCCCATAAAGAATCGGTGCCTCGTACTGCAATCAACGGTTCACAGTGCGTACCTCACAGTCTCCACTCCGGTGGGTCACAGTCTAGAGATGTAAGCAACCGAGTGCCTTCGAGAAACAAGCTGTGCGCCATCCGACGTTGAGACAGCACTGCTGCTGACTTGGGGTCCGTTCACCGACAGATCGGGTTCACTGTGTTGAGCATGTTACAGGGAGTAACCAACGATGATGGTTCTCGCGTTGATTTTGGGCCTGGCTGTCGCCGCCACAGTGTGGTTCATTCTGTTCAAACCTGTGTTTCGTGATAAACACGGGTTTGGAGAATGCCTGGGATACGTCTTGCAGCCAGATGTCTGGTCGTGGATCCAAGGCGATTTAGGACACGACTGGTGGTGCACTATAAAATTCCACTTCTGGCTCTGGAGCGGAGGATTTGCAGGTTGTGTCACGTATGGCGTACTCGTTGCGGTACTTGGCTAGCACGCTCTGCGACTGCGTGCTGCGGCAGAGCCCGGCTGGTTCGCGGCCAGCACAACAAGGCATCTCCGGCAATCCAGAGTTGCCGGTACAAATGCTGTCGTCATCTGCAACCGGACGGCAGCCACTTCTCTGGGTCGCAGACTGGCCTATTTCGCTCGAAATTGAAACGCAAACAATTTACAGCGCTCCTGATGAAAGCGAATGGAAATGGGCTGGCCTCGCAACTGGGCCACATCCGTCCCCCGCTGCCAGCGTACCGTATGACGCACTGCGTCGCTGGTAATCGGCAGCGCGTCGGCCTGGGAAAATCCGGGGATTGGGTTCCCAGCGCGATCCAACAATTCAACACGCAAGGCACCGAAACGGGCGTCGGCATTCACCACCAGGCGATCTCCTGACATCACCAGCGGCCTGGTGGTGAGCGTCCCGCGGGCACCCGTATCCACCGAAACGAATCCGTCCAACCGCAACTTCGCCAGGCAGACAACGCCTCCCTGGATCTCATTGCGACGCGTGGCCCAGTGCAAGCCGCTGTAACCAACGTAGTAGATCCAGATCTCATCGCCCACAACCATGGGACGGTGCATTGTGTAGATGACGCCGTAGTCGTAGTCGCCAGGTCGCTTGCTATTGGGGATGAACGTCTGGCGATTTCCGGCGTGGATCCAATGCCGATTGTCACGGCTGAATGTCAGTTGCACGTCGACGCGATCTTCCCACGCGGTTTGCGGCGTCTTGAATTGTTCGGATGGTGTCAGGTGATAGACCGACATAAAGCCCACGTAGACCCCCTCATAGTTCATCCACGACATGTCGTAAAACTGGCGATGTCCCGGTGGATCGTGTTCGTCGGGTTTCATGATCACGCCGTATCGTGTCCAGTTCAGAAAGTCTTCACTTTCGCTCTGCAGGACCTGTCGCTGCTCAAATCCTTCCGGAGTGATGTGGTTGTGTCGCGAGTGCGCCACATACTTCCCCAGCTTCCCGTCCCACAACACGGGGTGAAGACTGTCTCCGATGGGAATCAGCCTTCCCTGGGTCGTTGTTTTCCAGTGGATGCCATCGGCCGAAAATCCAACGCCTACGGGGGAACTGTTGCCGCGACTGAAGTAGAGCATTTTGTAGCGACGCGCCGGGTCCTTTTCATGCGTGTCTTTGAATGCACCCGGTGCCATTTCACCAGCCCCGGTATGCAACACGACATTGTTTTCCCTGGAACCTTGATATTCCACCAGACCAAGATTGGGCAACGTCCAGCGCACACCATCTGGTGACCAGGCGTAGCAGACAACATTATTTCGCCACTGGTATGTGGCGCCCTCGTACCACATTTTGAAGAGCTTCTCTTCCGCATCGTAGATGACACTGCCTTGCGCCACGATGAGTTGTTGACCACCAACCTGTTGAGCCGGCTTGAGTTCGAGGACGGGATTGTGTGCGTATTTCTGGGGACGATTAAGCACGCGAAATACGCCGTCCATGGACTCCACAACATGGTCATCAATGAACAACTGCCGGGCCACACCCACATCGATGGGATCGGAGGACTCGTGGGTGCCCGCCGTCAGCGGGATGGTGACCTTGGCCAGATAAATACTCGACTTTTGTTCGTGCGAGGAGTAGTAGCTGATCCACAATTGGCCCTGGTGCCACACCATACCCGCGTAACTGGTGTCTCCCCCGGAAGGCAACTTCAAGAACTCTTGTAGTGTCCCTTGCTGGACGTCGATCCAACAAAGTGAGGTGCGCGCCGAGCCGTCGTACAAACGGACGGCGGCGATCAGCCGACCATCCGGTAACGCAATCATTTCCGGGCCGCCGATACGCACCCCCAGATCCTTCCAGCTCCATTCCTTATACGGAGGTTGCGCGACCCCAATCAGAGCCGCATTGGAGCCGCTATCGCGGCGCAACAACGTCACGCAAGTACCGTCGTTCAGAAATACCGGAGCCGTTTCATTGACATACACGTCGTCAAACTGGCGCGCTCCATGCGGCCGAAAATGCTTGCCATCCTCACTGCGATAGAGCTGCAGGTATCCGCGCACTTTTTCGCTCCGACCAAAATTGTAGGCGGCGTCATGCCACACGGTGCGCCATAACCACTCACCGGCGGGACCGATTTGTGTCGGCGTATCCCAGTGCTGGGCATCGTCAGAAAACCAGACATACGAGCGGCATTGGCGTTGCGGCTGGTAGGCGGTGGCCGTCAACATCAGTCGACCGTCAGGTGTGATCGACAACTTCGGATCACGCAAATCCTGATTGGGTGGTGGGCAGTCAATGCGTGATGCAGCCACCCAGCGCTGACCATCAGACGAGCGGATCAGCTGGATGTAGCCGTCCACCGAACCATGCGTGGCAGCTTCGCGAAAGCAGCAGATCCAAGTGCCACGAAAGCGGATCAGGTCTGTAAAAAATGACTGGTGGGTGGGCTGGCTCCAGATCTTCTGGACTGCACTGATCTGTGGAACCTGGGCTGCGGCGACACCGGAAGAATCAACCGAATGCCCGACCCCAGTCACCGTTGCGACAACAACAATGGCCATGATCCGCAACCCTGATCTGATCCGCCGCATACCTGAACTCCGAAGTGTTTTGTTTTCTGGAAATGGAAAAAGAAGAAACCCAGCAATGACACCAGCTCACGCTTCGAGTGAGTTTGCCAACGTACCTTTTTGTTTGTTTGACAGGTCTGT
>PBOG01000049.1 GCA_002724245.1 Planctomycetaceae bacterium | reverse complement strand
TCTGCGTCAACTGGAAACAGGCCAGTGTGGTGTGGCGTTACGAACCCAAACGAGGACGCGGGGTACGCAGCTCGGCCGCGGCCAGCGAACAGATTGTCGTCTACGGAAATCGAAGTCGCGAGGTGCGGGGACTGCATCCGGTCAGCGGCAAACAACTTTGGGCATTTAATACCAAGCAACGGGTCGATTCGTCGCCGATCATCGTTGGCCAGCGGGCATTTGTCGGTTCCAGCGATGGCCGTTTGTATGGACTCAACCTGCAGACCGGCAAAAAAGAGTGGGAATACGAGGCGGGGGGCGGATTTGCGGCATCGCCAGCAGTCGCCTCAGGCAAACTGGTGATCGCCACAGACGACGGTGTCGTGTATTGTTTCGGGAAACAGCCATGACACCTGGATTCCGCGCACAGGACTCGCGCTGCAGGACTTACTGAAGCTAACAACCATACGGCAGAACCATGGCAACGGACTCAGCAAAAACGGAAGTTGGCAGTTACTTCATTTCCAACTACCCACCGTTTTCTCAGTGGTCAGACGGTGGTCTGGAAGCGTTTGAAACCGTCGTGCAACAGCCCGCGACTCCCGTTCCTTTAGGCCTCTACTTGCACATCCCCTTTTGCCGGAAACGCTGCAAGTTCTGCTATTTCAAGGTCTTTACAGACAACAAGGCAAGCGACATTGATCTGTACGTACGGGCTTTGTCTCGTGAAATTGAACTGGTCAGTCAACTGCCTGTCGTGGGTGAACGACCGTTTCGTTTTGTCTATTTTGGTGGTGGAACCCCCTCCTTTCTCAGCTCACGACAACTTAACTCGCTAGTCCAGCAGCTGCGCGAGAGCGTGCATTGGGATCAAGCTGAAGAGGTCACCTTTGAATGCGAGCCCGGTACGTTGTCGGCCTCCAAGGTTCAGACCATCCGTGACATGGGCGTGACTCGGCTAAGCCTCGGAGTGGAAAATTTCAGTGACCAGGTGCTCAAGGAAAATGGCCGAGCGCACCTCTCGGGAGAGATCTACCGCTGCTGGGATTGGATTCAGTCAGCCGGCTTCCCCAACGTCAACATTGACCTGATTTCTGGGATGGTTGGTGAAACCTGGGACAACTGGAAAGAAAATGTACATCGCACCGTGGAACTTTCACCCGAAAGTGTCACCATTTACCAGATGGAATTACCCTTCAATACCGTCTATTCCAAAGATATTCTGGGGAATCAGACAGAGGTTGCGGTGGCCGATTGGGCGACAAAACGAGCATGGGTGAATTACGCGTTCGACGCATTCATAGAAGAGGGCTACCACGTCTCCAGTGCCTACACCGTCGTTAAGGATCCAGAGAAAGTCAATTTCAGTTATCGCGACAATCTGTGGACCGGCGCCGATTTATTGGCGACGGGAATTGCCAGTTTCGGGCACGTTTCGTCGGTGCATTACCAGAACTGCCCCGAATGGCAGGACTATGTCGATACACTTTTGAACGAAAACCGTTTGCCTCTGGGAAGAGCTCTCAAACCGACCTCGCGTCAGCTGTTGATCCGCGAAATGATTCTGCAACTCAAACGCGGTTATCTCGATGCTGGTTATTTCCGAGACAAGTTCGAAGTCGATGTTCTCAGTGAATGGCAGAACCAGTGGCAAACACACCAGGAAGAAGGGATGCTGACCCTTGACGGCGACCGGGTGACCCTGACCCGACAGGGAATTCTGCAAGCCGACGCGTTACTTCCACCGTTCTTCGAAGAACAGCACCAGGGGGTCCGTTACACCTAAGGTCGGATGGTCGCAACTGTGTGCGGCCGGAACTTTGCCAGCGCATGTTCATGCAGACACCTGACCGCCGACGGATGGGCTGTCAGAGGACCTGAAAGTTCTCAGCGACGCCGACAGCGACCATCCCCATCGCCCGCAGACTGCGAGCCGCTTCGCAGACATCCTCTGGAATGGTCTTGTGACAATTCCGAACCAGAATAGCTGCATCAAGGTGCGTGCAACTGATCGGCAAACGCCCCGTACAGTCCAGTGGCGGCAAATCTACTACCACGAGATCGTATTTGGCTGCAGCTGTTTGTACCAGGCTTGCCAGTGGATTCGCCACATGGTTCGTGGAAACCAGTTGATACGGGGTGCGAAAAAACACATTGACCTGTTCTGCTGCGGGTCCAACTACTAGTGGGTCTGGGGTGGCTTCGACAGACGTCCTGTTTGGCAGCCCGGTGGCTCCTAACTGTGACACCAAATCTGGTGTTGATGTGTCTCCATCGCACAACGCGGTTCTGCCACCCAGCCTGGCTACTGCGCGACTCAGGCACATCGCCACGGTCGACCGTCCTTCCCCGCGAATATGCCCCGTAATCGCCACGGTGCGAAGACCATGTGAACTTGCGGCCAACAAGTTCTGTGCAGCAACCTCAAATTGCCCTTGCGCCTGCGCAAGTAATCGAGAACAATTTTCGGGCCAATGCAACGAGGGGCTAGTCTGACTGCCTGTTCCACCACTGGGCGTGGGAGGTCGCAACGGGCTACCTTGCTTACTATCTGGTCGCAGACTTGCAGAGACACCTGGCATCGCCTCCGCGACCGAGTCCCGCAGCGACTCCAGTCTGGGCAAGGGAACCGGCTGGTGCATCGAATGCCCGACATGGATCGTGCCAGCCATCGCTGCGCTGACACACGACTCGGCGTGCAATACAAACAACTCGTCATTGAGCATCCAATTCCGAGACGTACTTGTAGGACCATCCTCTCGAACAAGTTTCTCCAGCGGAGTCGATGAAATGCTGTGTTCAGGGATGCTGTGTGCAGTGGAAGGCAAAGAAAGCGCCGCTGCGGCACGTCTCAACCGCTGACGAAACCGTGAGATTCCCAATTGCATCGTTGCATCCAATGGTTACAAGAAAGCACGAAATGAAAAGACACCACCGCCGGTAAGCAAACACGATGATCACTTGCCGTCAACGTCGAATCGAATCTTGTCGACCGGGCGAGTCGCCAGTCTTTCGAGTCGTGTCAATATAGTCACCAATATTCGCGTCTCTCTGGCTCGGAAAATCCGCTGGAGATCCGGGGAACGCAGTTACACTTTCCTGAATCGGGACACCTAACACGACAGGCTTTGGGGCAGACAGACGTTGTGCGGACACATCGCGAACGGCGGGCTGCATTTCCATCGTCGCGGCGGGAAATTCCTGGTGGACGTTTGTCTCAGGCGACGCGCTGGTCGTTCCTGTCGTTTCGGGATTGCTGGCTGCCTGAAGGCGTTTTACCTCCAACTGTCTATCGGCCCATTGGATCGGGGCAGACACTTCGCGTACAGGCACATAAGCCCAGACTTTCGTTCTCTCTTCCAACGATCCGTTCACCGCCATTGAGCCGGGTGTTGCCAGCGAGCCGTCGCTGGTGTCTCGAACCGGGCCGGACATCGTCCGCAGGCTCGCTTGCCACCACACTGCGCTGACTGCACAACCAACACCAGCCACCACGACCAGCATCTTCCAGTGTGAAACTGCCCACGTTTTCACAGGGCCGGCATCCTCGCCCCTTATCCGGCGTGTGGGAATCGGAGCAGCCGGTGCGCAGGCATCGGAAACAATTGCTTGCTGTGCAGCTGTGCGGTCACTTGACAAATCAGGAGCCAGCTTAGCGCCACTCACATCGAGATCAGGCAGGCTCAGCAACCGCGGTGGCATCTTCATCCAGCAAATCCCCAGGACACAGCATTCACGCCTTATCACCAACCATTACGCATCCAAACCAATTGCTGCCCGTTTCAAACACTGTGATCGGCCTCCAGAGAGGTCGATCGCGCGGCCCCATCGACAAAACTCTGCCCGTCTGTTATCGGTTGCGGTGGTGCCGATCTTGAGCAATATGACGACTGGGATGGTTCGCCAAACAAGGCAACCTGCGTTAAATAGATCTGCTTGCCTACGAATAACTCCCAAAATATCCTAGGATTGTCCGGTACTTTTCCTGGAAAACTGCTGGAAGCTACGTCCACTATGTCCACCGTCGTCTCGTCAGGAAACCAGTTGCTGGAATCGCTTCTCTCGGAGCGCATCCTCATTCTGGACGGTGCCATGGGCACTCAGGTTCAAACCTTGAACCTCGATGAAGCGCAAACACGAGGGAAACGTTTCGCTGGCCATACCAAAGACCTGGTACGTTTCGTCGACCTCCTGTGTCTCACCCATCCAGACAAGATTACAGAAATTCACCACCGGTTCCTGGTAGCCGGGGCGGACATTATCGAGACCAACTCGTTCGGATCGAGTACGGTGGCGATGGAAGAATTCGGGCTGTCAGCGGATCTGGTCCGGGAAATCAATTTTGCAGCCGTGCAATGTGCACGGCGAGCTGTCGACGAATTCAATGAACGCACTCCCCACAAACCCCGTTTCGTCGCGGGTTCAATCGGTCCCACGACGAAACAAATGGCGATTTCCACCAGTGTCGACGACCCCGCCCACCGGGCCGTAACCTTTGATCAAATGGTCGACTCCTACTACGCGCAAGTTGCTGCGTTGGTGGAGGCAGGAGTCGATTTACTGTTTCCCGAAACAGTGATCGACACACTGAACCTGAAATCCTGCCTGTTCGCAATCCAGAAGTACTTTGACGACTCCGGCCAGAGCTGTCCGGTCATGCTGTCGGCCGCCGTCAATGAAGCAGGCAGGACATTCGTTTCAAGTCAAAAACTGGAAGCATTCTGCAATGCGATTTCGCATATGCCCGTTTTAAGTGTGGGTATTAACTGCGCGCTCGGACCGCAGCCGATGCGACCGCATATTGAAACGTTGGCAGAAATCTGCCCCAGTTACATCAGCTGTCACCCCAATGCCGGGCTGCCCAATGAAATGGGCGAATATGTTCTTGCCCCCGACGAAATGGCACGTTTGCTCGGCGAATTCGCAGCCAACGGCTGGCTCAATATCGTGGGGGGGTGTTGCGGTACAACTCCTGCACACATCGCAGCAATTAGCAACACCATGGAGAGACTGGCACCACACCGCAAGACAACGCCAGAAGTATGGACCCAGCTAAGTGGTACCGAACTCCTCACTCTACGACCGGACAGCAATTTCACCATGATTGGTGAACGGACGAATGTCACGGGTTCCCGAAAGTTCTCCCGGCTCATCGAATCCGAACAGTACGACGAAGCACTTGAGATCGCACGGCAACAGGTCCAAGGTGGTGCCAGCATCCTGGATGTCAACATGGATGCCGACCTGCTCGACAGTGTCGAAGCAATGACCCGATTCCTTAATCTGATTGCAGGTGAACCTGACATCAATCGGGTGCCCATCATGATTGACAGTTCGCGTTGGGAAGTTCTCGAGGCAGGGCTGAAATGCGTACAAGGAAAGGCGATCGTTAACTCCATTAGCCTCAAGGATGGGGAAGCAGAATTTCTCAGACGGGCAAGACTAATCCGTCGCTACGGAGCCGCGGCCATTGTCATGGCTTTTGACGAAAACGGGCAAGCTACAGAAATCGATGGAAAGGTCTCGATCTGCCAACGCGCCTACCGTTTGCTCACCGAAGAAGCTGACTTCGCCCCACAAGACATCATCTTCGACCCCAATATTCTGACCGTCGCAACGGGCATTTCTGAACACGATGATTACGCCGTGAACTTCATCCAAGCGACACGGATCATCAAGCGAACCTGTCCAGGTGCAAAAGTCTCCGGTGGCGTCAGCAATATCTCCTTTTCATTCCGCGGGAATGATACCGTCCGCGAGGCGATGCACGCCGCGTTCCTCTATCACGCGATTCGTGCTGGACTCGACATGGGAATCGTCAATGCCGGACAACTGACGGTCTACGAGGCGATTCCCGCCGACTTGCTAGAACGCGTTGAGGATGCGTTACTCAACCGTCGGCCCGATGCAACAGACCGGCTCGTCGACTTTGCCGCCACGGTACAAACACGCGCCAAGGGTATTTCGAACGAGGACCTGTCCTGGCGTGAGGAACCTGTTGAAGCACGTCTGACCCATGCGTTGGTCAAAGGGATCGACAAATTTATTGAAGCCGATGTCGAGGAAGCACGTCAGGCAGCCGAACGCAGCCTGAAGATTATCGAAGGCCCGTTAATGGCCGGCATGAATGTCGTGGGTGATCTGTTCGGATCGGGAAAGATGTTCCTGCCACAAGTGGTCAAATCAGCACGGGTCATGAAAAAAGCCGTGGCCTACCTGCTGCCTTACATGAATGCCGAATCGGAAGCAGATGGATTCACGGAACAGAAGACCAGGGGCACGATCCTACTGGCAACCGTGAAGGGAGATGTCCACGACATCGGCAAGAACATTGTGGGGGTCGTGCTGGGATGCAACAACTACGAAATCATCGACCTTGGCGTCATGGTGTCCTGTGAAAAGATCCTGGAAACAGCTCGGCAGGAGTCGGTCGACCTCATCGGCCTGTCCGGTCTGATCACGCCGAGCCTGGACGAAATGGTCCATGTGGCCAAGGAAATGACGCGGCTTGATTTCCAACTGCCCTTGTTGATTGGAGGGGCGACTACAAGTGCCAAGCACACAGCAGTCCGCATTGCACCGCGCTACGAACACGCTGTGCTACATGTCCTGGACGCCTCGCGCAGCGTCAGCGTTGTGGATCGGCTTCTGAATGACGAAGCACGCGAAGAACTGCTCGAACACAACCGGCAGCAGCAAAAAAAACTTGTGGCGTCTTATCAACAACGTTCCATCAAGCTGGTTCCGCTGAACGAAGCACGCCAGCACAAACTTGCTTTGGACTGGTCAGCCAACCTGGTTGAACCACCCGAGTTCCTGGGCCCCCGCGTATTGCCAGACATCGAGTTAGCAGAGGTAATCCCCTACATCGACTGGTCTCCTTTTTTCCTTAGCTGGGAGCTGAAAGGAAAATATCCAGCGATCCTGGACGATCCGCGTTTCGGCAGCGCAGCCCGTGAGCTGTTTGCCAACGCGCAACAGCTTCTAGAAACAATACAGACTGAGAAACGGCTGGCGGCCAGAGCGGTTTACGGATTCTGGCCCGCCGCCAGTGATGGCGACGACATCGTTCTGTTTCGAGACGAATCGCGCCGCCATGAACTGACCCGTATCCACACGCTCCGCCAGCAATGGCAACGCCGGGGACAAAGCGAGTTCCGCGCACTGGCTGATTACATTGCGCCCTTGGAATCAGATCGTTCCGATCACCTGGGCGCCTTTGCCGTCACTTCCGGGATCGGAGCCGATGAGTTGGCTCGCGAATTTGAGAAAGACCACGATGAATACAATGCGATCCTGGTCAAGGCGTTGGCCGACCGCTTGGCCGAAGCATTGGCCGAGATGCTCCACCAACGCGCGCGCCGAGACTGGGGCTTCGGACGGAAAGAGCGTTTGGGCCACGAGGAGTTAATCGCCGAGTCGTATCAGGGCATCCGGCCTGCCCCCGGTTACCCGGCACAACCAGACCATACCGAGAAACGAACGCTGTTTGACCTCTTGGACGTCGAAGCTAGCCTGCAAATGGAATTGACGGAATCATTCGCAATGCTACCCGCTGCCAGCGTCTGCGGATGGTACTTTGCCCACCCCCAGGCCCGCTACTTTGCCATCGATCGCATCGATCGGGTCCAGGTTGCCGATTACGCGCGGCGGAAAGGCATCACAACCTCGGATGCCGAACGTTGGCTGGCACCCAACCTGGCATATGAACCGGATGTCTGATTGACACGTCCTTGCTGGCCACAGAGGTCCCAACTGAAAATCCCATGGCACGCTGGCCCCACACTGTCTGGACAACCGTGTTCACCTACGGCGCGGTATTCCTTCTGTTTCCAGCACTCTGCTGGCTCGCGTACGCCTGGGTACGTGGCTTGCTCTTCTGAGTCAGCCGCATTTCTGCTGGACGAACGCGCGTTTTCTTCCTAAAACAAACGCCCTCAGGCTCGGGTGTGTATCGCCTGGTGAAAACCTCGCTGGATGGCCAGCGACTTCGTGCGGAACCACTACCCAGTCGAGGCATCACCCGCTGCAACACGTGGCCGGATTCCAACTCTGCGAATTCGGCGTCGAATCGGCAACACGCTTCCTGCGGCCCTGGCGTTCTCCGGTCCGATCCCATGACGAACAAACTTTTTTCCGAACTACAAAACTTGCTCGCGACGCATGGTCAGGAGCACCTGTTGGCACATTGGGACTCGCTTTCCCTCACTTGCCAAGACCAGTTGGCGAAACAAATTCGTGCCATTGACTTCGGGTTGCTGGCAACATTACGCCAAACAAACGACCAGCCAAGGAAGACTTCCTCCTCCNTAACCAGCGCGGTTGCTCCGCCNGCNGTGCCTGTTGAATTGTGTGGAACCNCACGTTCCCAGGAGTTGCGNGCNCTTGGTAACCAAACATTGGAATCAGGGAAACTGGGNATGATCCTGGTGGCGGGCGGGCAAGGGACACGNCTCGGGTTTGGCCATGCCAAAGGGTTATTCCCTATCGGTCCTATTTCAGACCGCCCACTATTCCAGGTACTCATCGACCATTTGATCGCGATTCGTAACAGGTACCAGACGGCAATTCCTCTGTTCGTGATGACCAGTCCGGCCACGCACGAAGAAACTGCGAAGTTTCTGGCGGCACACGACCGTTTCGGATTACCTGAAGATGACTTGTTCCTGTTCTGCCAGGGCACCATGCCAGTCCTTGATGCTCGTACCGGCCAGATCCTGCTGGAACAACGCGACCGCCTCTGTCTCAGTCCCGACGGACACGGTGGGATTCTAGAAGCGTTTGCACGGACGGGTTGCCTGGCGGAAGCTGAGCACCGTGGAATTGAACATCTGTTCTACGCACAAATTGACAATCCGTTGGTACAGGTATGTGACCCGTGGCTGATTGGTTGTCACCTGCAGGCGAATTCCGAAATGACAACCCAGGTGATTCGCAAAGAAGACGCTTTGGAACGGGTCGGAAATGTCGTTTCCATTGGCGGACGTCTACAGATTATTGAATACAGCGACCTCTCTGCAGACAGTGCCCAACAGACTGCTCCGGACGGCACTCTGAAATTGTGGGCTGGAAACATCGGGGTGCACATCTTCCAACGACAATTCCTGGAACGAATGGCGGCTTCCAACAATGGATTGCAATTCCACCAGGCTTTGAAACAAACGGCATACTGTGACAGTCAGGGACGCCACGTCACGCCGGCGCAACCCAATTCGATCAAGTTCGAGAAGTTCATTTTCGACCTGCTACCAGCTGCCCAGAACGCCATCGTCGTCGAAGCCAGTCGCAACACCAGTTTCGCTCCAGTCAAGAATGCGGATGGTGAACGGAAAGATACGCCCGCAGCGGCTAAACAAAGGATGCTCGATTTGTACGCGAACTGGGTCGCTACCGCCAAGATCCAAATGGCAGAAAACACGCAAATCGAAATCAACCCCCGCTTTGCTCTGGATGCCCAGGAACTGGCAAGCCGCATCCCAACGGGACACTGTTTTTCAGGAAACGTCTACCTGGGCCCAGATCGGTCGTTTGAGACCTCGCCAGCCCAGGAACAAGCCCAGCCAAGGTGATCGGCGGGGCATCTGGCGGGAACATGGTGTGGTGACAGCGCCGGCGGCCCACCTGCGACCCGGATAGCGACTGATGTTGTCTAAGACATTTCATCACGGACGTTTGAGCAGGAGGTCCTCGTCAGTGACCTCAACCGCTAAACCGTTAGCAGGTATCGGCAGCTGTAACGTCCATAAGACACCCTGAACGACCAATCGACGGTATTCGATACGCGCCCAGTTCTCGTGGAAGTGGAGCCCTGAAAACCCAAACGAACGTCCTCCATCCGGCCGTTGCCACGCCCAGGAAACCATTTCGCGACGACCATCAATGGGCACCGTCAGCAAAGGGGTCGGAGGGGACGCAGATCTCACTCGTTTCAAGCGGTAATAGAATTCATCCCGAATGTCGAAGTCTTTGATTCCCGACGTAACCGGATGGGTTGGACCGGTGATCTGAGCAACCTGCTGGACTACTTGATATTTCCGATCTTGTCCGCCATGACACGCACCAAAAAGCTGCAAGAAACGATCGATGTAGTTTGCCGGCCGAGTCCCCATTCCCCAATGCAATACGACCAAGCCGCCTTGACGTTGTGCCAATTGGGCAAATGCTTGAAATCGACGGGAATCCTCCTGTATCCACTTCGCGCCTTCGGAGAGAAACAACACGACTCCATCCGCCTGACGAATCAGGTCCGGCCCCTCCGGCCAGCTTCCGTCAGCGCTGGCAACACGCAGTTTGATACCTGGATGACTTTCCAGGCAGCGGGCAACCACACGCACTCCTGCGCGATATTCATGGGTCAAGCGAGGATGGCCATCTGGCCCTTGCCCTAACAGTAGCAGCTGCTTCTCCGCAGCGTTTGAGACTAGGCCCATCGTACAGCAGCTGACCAAAGCCACCATCCAGAAAAGCGTCCGCTGCATCTGTCCTGCCCCGGTGTAGGTCGTCTGAGTTGTCCCCATACCCGCGTCTACTGCTTTGTCGGCAACGTGTGTGCTGCCCACACACCCTAGCCCCCCAAAGGTGACGGCACCAGACCGGGCGCCATGATTTACCGTTCCCCAGATGCTCTCAGGCCAACGCGTCTTTACCGTGAAGAATTTTCTCACCGCCTCTTTTGTCGTTCGCCATGAGTGGTATTCTGGATGTCTTGGCGGTTTCGACCTGACCCGCCATCAGACATGGATAAACCCCGAAACTTCCGAGGACACTCTGTGCACAGCGACCTGCGCAGATCGGCAAACACCTGATCCTCGGTTCTATCGCCACGACTGCCCCGTGCAACTGGCCAGGACCCCGCAACGATGGATGATCGAACTTCGACCGATACCCAACCGCACGTTCGTATAGATGAAAACACACTCGCAGATACGACTGTTGAGGAAAACGAGCTGCTAGACACGGAGTCCCTGCCATTTGTAGGCCGTTGGCACCGTCTGGTTAGTACCACGAACTGGGAAAAAGGACGCATCATTCATGAGTGGCGCCAGGCACTCATCGCATCCGATCAACCGACGCGCGAATACTCGGATGAAGCATGGTCCCAACGCGTGGGTGGCGTTACCGGACAGCACACTGGGCGACTCCGGCGCGTTTTTGAACGATTCGGTGATGTTCATGAGAGTTTTCAGGGACTGTGCTGGAGTCACTTTCAAGCGGCCTTGGATTGGGACGATGCTGAAATGTGGCTGGAAGGAGCGGTGCAAGACCAGTGGTCGGTCAATCGCATGCGCAATGTTCGCTGGGAAACTCTCGGTCACCCGGACGGCCAACAGCCAGATCCTGCCGATGTCGTCACTGGCGACATCGACGAGGACTTTGCGGCAGAACCGACGCAGGCTAATGCTCCCCCCACAACGAGTGTGACCCCCACCTACGCCGACGTGCAGCCGAGCTCTGAGACAAAAGCCCGCTCTACCGACGAAACCGACGCGGACGTAATCGCGTTTCCGGATCCGGAAAGTGAACCAGGCAGTACGATTTACTCGGATGCTGAAGAACGGGCCACGATCGAATTTGTGCGTCCCTTTGAAAACATCAAGGAACTACCTGAAGATCTTGCCGATGCCTTTGAAGCGTTCAAGCTGGCAATCCTGCAACACAAGACCATGGACTGGCAGGAGATCTCGCGTGAAGACGTATTGGCCAGTCTGGACGCATTAAAGGAACTGGCGAGCACTCCGACTCCGGATGAAGCTCCGTTCTGAGCCCACCGTTGGCCTACACCTCACGCTGTGGGCCAAGTTCGCCGGTATGCGAAGCTGATCGCACCCTCTTTCTGGAACAAAGCACCTGGTCAATAATCGACAGGTGGTGGACGATCGCGCTGTGCACAACTCAGGAGATAACTATGGCTGACTTTGAAATCCGCACCATGCGTGCAGCAGATCGCTGGGAAGTCGCAGAACTCATCTACATTTCGATCAACCACTGGTATCTCACACACGGGCAGGCTGCCATCTTTCAAGGAGGACCAACAGTCACCGACATTTTCTTTGACGTGTACGAGGCACTTGACCCGGGCTGTGGAATCGTCGCGGCAGACCGACATACCGGCCGTTTGCTAGGGTCTTGTTTCTATCACCCTCGACCCCACCATGTTTCGCTGGGGATCATGAACGTCCACCCGAACTATTTCGGGGCCGGCGCTGGTAAAGCGTTATTGGATCACATTATCGCAATTGCACGTGACGCAAAACAACCGCTGCGTCTGACACAAAGCGCACTCAACCTGGACTCCTTTTCACTCTATAACCGAGCTGGCTTTGTACCGCGCCACGCCTACCAGGATATGTTCCTGGAAGTTCCGGCAACGGGTTTAGGAGAACCGGTTACAGGGCACGCTTGTGTCCGACCAGCCCGGAGCGACGACGTACCGGAAATCGCCAGACTCGAAATGGACATTAGCCGCATCACTCGAGAAAAAGATTACCGCTACGCGATCGATAACCAGGACGGACACTGGCGAATTTGTGTCTATGAAAACGAGCAACACGGCATCGATGGTTTTCTCATTTCCTGCGGGCACCCGGCAATGAACATGATTGGTCCCGGTGTCTCGCGAACCGAAACGCAGGCGGCTGCCATGATCTGGCACGAATTCAACGCCTATCCCGGCCGCAGTCCGGTCGTCCTGATTCCGGTGCAAGCAGCGGAACTGGTGCGCACGATGTACTCCTGGGGCGCACGCAACTGCGAGCTGCACTTCTGCCAGGTGCTGGGCGAATTCCATCCCTTTGAAGGCGTGAACTTACCGTCGTTCCTGCCGGAAACCGGATAAACCAGGAAGCTTTCATCCCCCGCCAACTGCGGGAATCGACGTATTGGCCCTTTGCTGGCCACAGTCAGCAGAACACTCGATTTCCGCAGAGACAAGGTTGTTCTGAATCACATTGTGCAGGCTGGATCCGTATACTCGCACTGATTTGGTCATCTGCGAATCGGCACGCAGCTCGGTAATCGTGTTATCCGAAATGCGACAACCGACCGAATCACGCACGGTAATACCAAGGACACGGCTATCCAGCACCTGATTGTTAGCAATCCCCAAGGCGCGACATTCGCGCACAGACACAGCACCTTCATCTTGATGGCAATCATTGATGACATTTCCGGATACCATTCCCCCCGTGCAACGCAACAGTGAAATCCCATCCCGAGAAGTGCTCTGCCAGTTGGCTGGACGAGTCGCAATCGTATTGCCACTGAGCACAGCAGTATGGCAATCAGCCAGGAAGATATTGCGGCGCGTGCCTGAGTAGATCGTGTTGCCTGTAATACTAATTCTGACACCATCTGTGATCACCACATTTTGATCACGACTCCCTAACACATTACCTGTTACGGTGACCAATCGAACTGCCGTCCCCGTTCCATCTTCTTTACCCAGTACAAGCACGTTCGCACCCGGAGCCTCGCGTGTGGCCTGCAGGGTGTTTCCACTAATGGTGTACTCGCTGATTATTCCTTCCGGTGCCGAGAGGACAATTTCTCCGGACTGTTGTGGGTCGCGGTTCCCGCCGTAGCCCGAATTGTATTCAATATCATTCCCGGTGATCTGAATGTTATGCACATCTCCGTTGTACTGATAGATCCCGGCTCGCTTGCAATAGCTGATATGGTTGCCCGTGATAATCACCTGATGCAGGTTGCAGTGATCGAAAAACACACCGGTTTCATGACAATCGTAGATGTGGCAAGCAGAGAGCAGGAAGTTTCGATTTCTCTCGACAAGATGAATCCCATGGCGTACACGACGCACAAGCGTGTTTTGAATGGTCGCTTGCATCGTCCGCTTTAAACGAATGCCATCGGCCTGCGGGTGTTCACCAACGATCTCCAGTCCTGAAAGAATCGGCATGCGTTCCCGATCCCAAGTGTGTGGCTGTACATGACTGGGAGTCGCGGTACCGCGGTGATCGCCAACCACAGAAACCGCAGGACCGGCGCCAACCATCACTAAGCGGCTGGCGCCTTGCGCACCTTGAATACCCACGTAACCCAGCCGAGTTGTGTCGAACTCTAAAGACCGAGAAATTCGGTATGTGCCTTTGGCAAGTTGCAGCACACCTTCTCCAGCATCGATCGCATGCTGCAACGCTGCAGTATCGTCAGTGCGGCCATCGCCCGTCGCGCCAAAATGTGTTGCCAATGTCATAACGCATGTACCCTTTCGTCAGCAAACCAAGGAACCAGAACCCCAGCAGGACAGTCGTCTTTACAACAGAATCGCTGAAAAACACAAATTCCTGCTCGATCTGTGTTTTCTTGCTCCGCGGTGACCAGACGTGTCACGGGACGTGCGATGAATGTAACTACCAGCCGAGGTGGCACACCAAACTCTCAGACAAGGAACTTACCAATGGCAAAATACTATGTCGAATCTGGCACACTAAAACTCGTGATTCAAGCCGATGATCCGCTGCAAGCCTCATTGTGGGCAGTCAGCCGAGCGCTACAGCAGGTGATCCTGTCACCCCGGCAGGATTCCGAGCAATCCCAGCAGGGCTCTCGTGAAAAGCCCCCAGATACGGAATTCCTGGTACTGGGCCGAGACTTCCGAATCAACGAATTCGGTTTTGGTCACGACCGATGCACAACGATTGAAACTGCAGACCTGGTCACTCAATGGGGCCAGTTGATGACCACGCTCAATCGTATCGAAAGAAAGTGTCCTGCTTAGATCGCGTGCCCAGGCGCCGACAACAGTCCGTAACCACGCCCAATAAACGGAGAAACCGATGTGTGCTCCATGCTCCGGATTCACTTAGCCCCGTAACCGTTCGCCAGACTCTGTGGGGTTGTTTTACTCTCGGGGGTTGTGATCAATTGGCCGGATTCTCAGGAAGTCGCGGGCAAAGCCGCGTCGCTTGCAGCACCTCCTGCAGAACCGCGCCATTGGTCGCTACTCCTTCGCCACTATGAATCGTCGGCTCTCCCCGCCAATCCGTGAACGTGCCACCTGCCTCTTCAAGAACCGGCTGTAATGCTGCCGCATCCCAGATATTCATCAGCGGGTCAACCATCGCAACTGCACGCCCGGTAACAACCAACAAATAGCCGTAGCAATCACCCCAAGTCCGCGTGATCCCCGCTTGCCGCTGTAGTGACTCGAAAGCGGCCTGGGAATCGCGGACCGCAAACGAGTCGATTTGTGTCGTCACCAATAGGCCCTGGTCTAATCGCGGGGTCTTCGAGACTCGCGTCTGCCGGGCCACTTCCGTTCCCTGCAGATACCAGCACCCTCGACCTGTCGCCGCATACACACATTCCTCAAGTGCGGGAATATCGATCACCCCGATGACGCTGCGGCCATCGTACTCCACACCGACCAGAGTCCCGTAGAGCGGAACACCACTGACAAAGCTCTTGGTACCGTCGATCGGGTCGAGGATCCAACGGAACCCTGTTGCCCCTTGCTGCTGCCCGAATTCTTCGCCAACGATTCCATCGTCCGGAAAGAGATTACCAATACGCTCTCGCAACAGTAGCTCTGCCTGGCGATCCGCGACCGTGACTGGCGAACTGTCCGCTTTAAGCTCTACTGCGAGACTATCGCTGCGAAAGAACTCCAGTGTTTTGCGCCCCGCTTCGCGGGCCGCAGACAGTGCCAATTCAAAGCGTGTCTCCAAGGCATCATCAGATAATGTCATTTGCGATCAGATCTCACTGAATTCAAGACGGCTGGAACATTCACGTTCCTGAAGGTCCGTCGGTCACTCGTAAAGAGCGATAACACGGTAACAAACGGCATCCAACCACAAACAAAAAAACACGAGCGACCCGCGGCAACGCTGTGATGGGGATGACAATTTACCGTCAGACATCGCACACGGCAACGGCCTCGGACAGCCCCTTGAGAGGATCTCTCGTGGGGATGAACTCGTGCCCTACAAATCCGTCATACCCCACGTCGACTAGTGCCTGCATCAGCGGTGGATAATTGATTTCCTGAGACGCATCGAGTTCTCCGCGTCCCGGGTTTCCTGCAGTGTGGACATGATTGATGATCTGCTGATGTTCGTGAATCCGCGCAACCAGGTCACCTTCCATAATCTGCACATGATAGGCGTCAAACAACAGCCCCAGACGGGGTGACCCGACCCGCTTGATAATCTCCGCGCAATAGTCCAGACGGTCTCCCTGGTATCCTGGGTGTCCCTTCATCGGGTGCGTGGTTACCCGGGTATTTAACATCTCCAACGACAGGTTAACCTTTTTCTTCTCTGCATAGCCGACAATTTCCTTGTAACCGGCGACACAGTTGCGGATTCCTTCCTCCGGATCAATCCGCACAGGGTTCTTCGGAATTTGAGCAGGCCCAGGATTTTGTCCCGCAGCTGGCTCACCCGTGTCGTGGGCATATCCAGTAAAAGTGATGACGGTGGAGACGTCCGCATCGGCGCAATCATCGATGGCTTGCCGCAACAACTCCAGACACATCGGCTGATATTTGCGCTGGTTCATCCCCTGGACAAACAAGTGACTTCCCGCAATTGCGCAAGTCAAACCGTACTTCTTCAGCGTTGCCCACTGATCTGAAGCCACTAATTCTACGCTTAGACAACCCAAGTTTCGCGCAATCTGACACGTTTGTTCCACTGTCCAATAGTCAGCAAAGCACCAGTGGACAACAGAGTGTCGAATTCGCCCCTTCGGCATCCCCTCCCCTTTCACTTACCCCTGGTCAGGGATCGCCTGGTCAATTCCAGTATCCGGCAGAAGCAGGCACCGCTAGCGCTGCGGGCATGTCACAACCGCCGCGCAGCAATACCAAACCGATGCGGTCACGCGCATCCGCAGACAGTAATACTTTGTACCCCAGACCTGCTGACCACCATTTTGTACTAAGCCCATTTACGTCCCGTGTGACGGAAAATGCGTTCTTCGTAGTTCCCCAGCAGTCCTCCGATAACATCCCATCCTTCGGAACGACGAATCTCGATGTCACCATGTTGATTCACACGTACGACTGTCTCATCGGTAACACCCGCAGTCGCCAGATCAGCGGCACTTATTTCATCATCGCTGACAATACACACCAGGGAACGACCGGTCATTTCAACAAATTTCATTAGAATTCCATTACTTGGGATCTAACCGATCGCATCCCGATGCTGTCGAAGAGCATGCGATCTGTTGCAATCTGCCAGCCAGCTTACTCACCCAGAATACTCTTGAGTGCTGCTTCTTTCGCCGGCCCACGATGAAAATCAAAGGCGCGAAAATAGCGTGGCTGGGCATCAATCGGCGTCTTTTCGTCAGTGAGAATACGTGCCAAATAAGCACACGCCTCAGGAGCCCGGCTGCGCCAAATAATGTCGTGGCCCGCTGGCGTATTCCACTGGTCTCCTGCTTGCTTCAGCCAGGTAGTAAAGAAGAGGCTCTCCTGGCCATCGGCAGCCAGCCCTAACGCCTCCAGGTACCAGCGATCCTTACCATCATGTTGTAGCGCAAGCTGCGCCCACAAGGTAGCCGCGGCCGGTATTTTCTGATGCCGTAATGCAATCGCCAATTCTCGGCGTACCAGAGCAGAATCGTCCTCGACCAGCGAAGCGATCACCGGTAGCGGGTTGCGCGTACGTTGGCGTGCCAGCCGGATTCCCACAGAGCGAATATTGGGGTCACTATCCTCCAATGCGCGCTGCACCCATGCGTCACCATGCGTTCCTTTACCCAACAACCACAGCGCGCGAGCTCGAAAACGCGGATTGGAATTCTCCGTGAACATCGTTGCCAACCCTTGCTCGGCAGCCGCACCGGATTTACGCAGCGAAGTTCGCGCCAGATACTGCACGACACGGTTTGGACTCTGCAGCGCGGCAAGCGCACCGGGCACCGTGGAAAAATCAAACTCTGGCACCATTGCCGAATGCCCTGGAGGGGCAACGCGGAAAATGCGGCCGCGATCGACGTCTCCCATACGATGTCCACCGACTCCTGGATCATACCAATCAGCAACATACAACGAACCATCGGGAGCAACACACACGTCCGAAGGTCGAAACCAATTGTCCCGAGCACCATGCAAGATCGACACTGATTTCGCCCGATAACCGGCTCCTGCTGTTTGCACTGGATAGGCGCGCACGATACTTGGTCCGGCATCGGTATGAATCATCTGGTTGCGGAATACGGCTGGCAACAAGCTGCCTTCGTAGACACAAATTCCCGTCGGTGAACCAGCACCTGTCTGGAGCAGGTTGGGAACGACCCCCGGATCATTCTGGTGCCAATGCCGCGTGGGAACGTCCTCAGCCATTCCAGTCCGCTCCGTTTTCCACCCAGCTCCAGTCATTTCATCACGGTATCCATAGTTACCGAACTCCATGACGTAATTGATCCGTACGCCACGATTCCCATCATCATCATTATCGGATTGCCAGAGCGTGCCAAAACTGTCAACCGTGACCTCCCAGTTGTTGCGGAAATTCCAACCCAATGTCTCGAACTCACTACCATCAGGGTTACATCGAAAAACCATCCCCTGCTGGTACGGCTGGCGATCCGCGGACACCTGGTTACCCGCCAGATCATTAATTGGCTTGCCACTGGCATCACGAATCTGTTTACCTTCGTTGCCGAAATTAAAATACAACTTGCCATCGGGACCCACTACAAAAGCGTGGATGCCATGATCATGCTGCACCCCCCCAATACCGCTGAAAAGCGTGTCGCGTCGATCCGCTCGGTCATCTCCGTCATCGTCTGTCAATACAAACACATGCGCGCCAGCCGAGACAATAACACGTGTACCGGGACCGTCTGGCGTCGGCAGCACACAGATGCCGTGGGCTGAGTCAATGTCGCGACTCTGATAAAAAACCGATCGCTTGTCGGCGACTCCATCCCCATCGGTGTCTGCAAGAATCAGAATCCGGTCACCCGCTTCTCGAATCGCCTTGTCCTTATTCGCAAAGTGCCGGTAATTGACCACTTCACAGACCCACACGCGACCGCGGTGGTCAATGTCAATGTTTGTCGGATTCTGCATGATCGGCTCAGCGGCAAACAGACTTGCTTCCAGGCCTTGCCCGACATCCAGATTACCCAAAGCATCTTCCGGACTGCGGTCCCCACCGGCCGCCGTCGGTAACGCCGTGTACACCAGAAACTGGACCGATGACTGTTCACCACAAGCTCGCTGGTCGGTCCCGCCATTGTCTAACCCACCGCGGGCACGAAAACGGGAAAACCCCTCCGGCACGGCAAACTCGATAATGCTATTGGCGTGCGTACCGATCCCGCGTTCTACCGTCTTGCCGGCCACGCGCAACGGACCACCAGCTGCATTCTTGTTGACACGAACCTGACCCCAGGCTGTCGTCGCCGACTTCCACGGCAACTCGAGCAAGCTCAGCTCACCAGCTGGGCCGGTGAGCCGTGGGTCAATCCAGTCGGCCCAGTCACAACCGTAACCATTACCACCGTCACGGACGACCAGAAACAACCGATCGGCATCTTTCAGGTCCACATCGACCTGTACCGCATGGCCAGTCGTTTGCGGCGTTACGATTGGACTGGCGTAGAGTGGTTTAACAGGTGCCTTTTTTTTTTAGACGCCGTCTGGCGCGTCGACAGGTGTTTTTCCTCAACGACTTTCTGCCGGTTGAAGTTCGCCGGCTGCGGATAGTCCTGGTTCTTTTCCAGATCCTGGATCGTCAATGCGCCGTCGCTCACGCCCTGCGCTGGCACAGCGTCACCAGCAGACCACACAATTGCATTGAGGACGAGTTTACGAAAATTCGGATTGCCCCAATTCCAGTGAACGTGCCCACCAGTAAAACCAAACCCGCGACCTCCGTTGGGCCGTACCGATGCCCAGGCCATGTGCTGACGTTCTTTTCGTTTCAGCACAGCCTCTCGTACAAAGCGATTCCCACTGTGGGGTCCATCAGGTCGTTGCAGAGACGAAGCCGGCGGCAAATCCGAGAGGATCGGCGTAACTCCCTTCAGGTCTTCGCGAAACCGCATGTGGTAATACCACTCGTCATTGATCTTGAAGGGTTTGACGCCATGAGTAATCGGGTGCTGAGGCAATTGCGCAAAGCTCGCGGTCCAGTGAGGATTTACTGACCAATCTGGTTCAAAATAACCACCAATCCACTTGAGGAAGTGATCTCCGGACTCCCCTTTCGGCACTTCCACGCCATAGTGAATGCAGACAATACCAACGCCTGCGTCAGCCAATGCGTCCACTTCCGGTAGATGCTTGTTGACCGGGTGCCCAGCACCCCCATCCGCGTACATCACCAGGCAATCGATGCCTTTCAGGACTTCGGGATCCTGCGGCCAACCATCGCGAAATACGTCGACTTCGTAACCCGGTAGACTCTCGCGCAACGCATTCGCCAGGATCATGCAGCCGGCATAGTGTTCATGAGCACCGTAGCCGTGACTGCGTCGGCCAGCCATGAACGCTACCTTTTTCCCGGATGCCTTCAAACGTTTCAACCGGATCTTGCGAAACTGCACTTTCATCGGTGGGCCAGCGTGTAGCTGGAGCGCTAAAATCCCACTGGCGCGTGCCGCGTCATCTTCGTCGGTTGCCTCACACGTAACAACGCCATTGATCTTGTGGATAAAGTGATTTCCACGCGCTACGATATGGTACGAATTCCAGTCTTCCTTCTTGATCTTTTTCTGGATCTCATCCGAATCACCGACAGAACCTACTACTTTAGGCTTGCCACCTTTCTGAATCACAGTACGTTGCCCACGGTCCGCCAGGATACCACGGTAACGCTCGCCGTAGAGGATTCCGGAGTAACGATTTCCGGCCTCAAAATCTGCCTGGTAACCACCGACGACCCACTTGCCCCAATCATTGGGTTTCTCAAAACTGCGGTACTGGATGCCTGAATTACCACCCACAATCCGGTATTCCAGTTTCAATTCAAAATCGGCAAGCTGGCCTTTTCGCCACACAATAAACGTGTTGCCCTTGGTAGGGTTCTCTTTCGTTGTCTGGCCGGTAATTGCTTCTTCTTCGACACGCCAGAACTTGGGATTACCGTCCCAGCCGGCGAGTGTCTTGCCATCGAAAATAGACTCAAAACCCTCTTCGTCCGCTGCCTCCAGGCGCGTAGAAAAACCTGACAACACTGTCATCGAGCAGGCTGCCAATAAAAAGAAAGAACGCCACATTGCAGGGTCTCCGTAACGGAAAAGAAAAGCAGCTTTGGATTCTGCTGCACGATAACGCGGTCAAAGTTTCAAGTCAAATCAAGCTGCCCCCAGGAGCAGCCCAAATGCGCCGTCGTCAACTCGGATTAGTCATCGAGCGGCAGCTGGACAGCCGTCTGTAGCCGGCTACTGCGAGCAACAGCCTCGGTGAATTCCATGTAACGGACACCCGCAGCAAATGTCGTGAACTCGATTTCTTTTTCACCACGGATGGCGTCGATAAAGTCGGCTTCAACACGCCACCCTCCCTCCTTCTCCGGCGCGATCGGAATCTCTGCCAATTGGGCATCTTCAGCCCGGGCCCCCAGCAAGCGATCTTCCGGGTCGCACACGCACTGCAAGGTTCCCGCAGTACCGAACAGCCTGATTTGCAGCGCCGGACCATGGTGCACAACACCGCTCAGGTGGTAGATGCCACGAACTCCTGCAGGCAACTCCGTCAGTACATGAACCGTATCCGGAGTACCGACCTCTTCAAGTTGTCCTGTCTGTTCGTTCTTGCGCTCCGCTGTAAAAATCTGTGTCTGTGCCAGTACCTGGATCGGATCCGGCACCCAGCGCGTCAGGGTTTCATGCACGATACCCATCGCCAGCATGTTGAGTCCGCTGATTTCCGCAGACTGACGCCAATGCAGTGGCGTGGCTGGATCCGCATAATCACCACTCGTAGCAAGCACGACCACCTCCCGGAGCTCACCGAGATAACCTGCTGCCAGATGTTCAAGTAACGTCTGGTGCACACGCAATCCAAACGGACTCGGTACGATCTGAGTGACCAGCTCTGGATGTTGCTGACTGATCGCCAGCATCTGACGTGCTTCGTCGACATTGCGCGCCATCCGCGCTTCTGTGGAAACGTGCTTGCCCGCCTGGAGCGCCGCCACGCTGATCTCGGCATGCAGATAGGGCCAAGTCCCGATCAACACCGCATCAATTTCTGGATCCGCTACAAGATCCTGCCAGCGGTCGTACGTCTTGGGAATGCTGTATTGTTGCGCCATCTTCTGTGTCGACTCAGCGCGGCGATTGCACACCGCCGTGATCTCGACATCCTGACACGCGTGCAAGCCAGGCACATGTCGCAACTGGCAATTGGCACCCAATCCCACAATTCCAACACGAATCGTACCCATGACTTCACTCCTTGGACGCGTTGGCAAATGCATTTGACCACACTGGCCCATCAATACGTTGAGCCGGGCGATTGTATACGATCCAACACCTATGAACAGTAGATCAGGGCCCGGGGTGAACGCGCTGTGCGGGAGCCACCGATAGGCGGTCGGCAGACTCACATCGCATGCATTACTCGACAGCACCGAACCGCAACACAGCACCGAAACATACTGCGCAGCATCGGGGAGCGGGGAGAAGTGTTAGCCCGCATAAACCAGACGCTGCGCCGGCCATCGCTCTTCAGCAATCGTAATTGCGTCCGCGCCATCATCGGCAACAAATCCAAGTGCTGCGAAACGCTCCCTTTTCTCCTCATCCTCTGACGAAACCAAAGCGCAAACCATAGCATCTTGCTGCTGGTAACTTTCCAGCAAACTGTGGATAAGTTCGTCCCAACAATCCGAGAATTGAGGGTGACTAAAGCCGTCCAGGCAGATGCGTCCGGGGGAAAGCGGGCTTGCCGATGCCAACCCGACCAGGCGTCCGTCCGCCGTCCAGGCAGCCGTGACCTGACCTCCCGGAAGCTGTGCCAGACGTTGGTATCGTGGAAAGAGGCTCATACAGCGGTCCTGTCGGGTAAAGCGTATGGAACCTAAGGCGAGATTCGCATCCAGAACTTGCCAGGGGTGGGCGACCAGGACGAGTGGAATGACAGGCAAGCGCGCGGCTGTGTCCAATGGACGAAGTGAAATCTCGCTGGCGCTGCTACGAAAGTGATCTACCAGGAAGCTCTCGGGGGACGTACCTGCCCGAGTCGCGGCCATCACGGTCGTCCCTGGAAGGCGTTGCCAGCCTAAGCGTCGATAAATCCTCGCCGCCGCGGGATTGACCGTACCCAGAAACACAACCTCTCCTCGCTGTTCCCAAAACCAGTCACGTGCCTGCCGACAAAGCCGCGTGGCCAATCCCTGCTTGCGATGGGCGTCAGCGACTGCAACTTCTCCTACTCCTCCCAACAAAACGCCAGTACGGGAAACCGTCAACTGGCAGGACGCCGCGACCACAGAATCCTGGTGAATCAGGAATAGCAGGTTCCGATTGGTGTCGTTCTCTGCACCAGCCAGAACGGCTTCAAACGACGCGTAAGAAGTGTCAAACGTTCGTTCCCAAAGCCGTAGTACCGGCGCGCGCAAGTCCTGCGGCAACGGCATCTCAAACTGTTCGATCTCTGGCCAGTTCGTAGACATGGGCGTCGCCCCTCAACTCAGCACTGCTCTGGAAACTCTTTGCACCCGGGCCGGCAATGTGCCAATTCGGGATCGCCAGCACATCACGAAAGCGTTTTGTGATCGTTGATCGCAATTTCCAACCTGCGCCACACACAAAGGCAAGGGAATACATCGTCAGGAAAACCAGAACGTCCACGGAACCTGGCCAATTGACATCACTATTCTGGGGACTGATTTTGCGTACCGCAACACAATCACCAGAAATCACCGGCCAACGACTGACCATGCATCGGGCGGCTTCCCACCACCTGAATCAGGGCAACACGACAGACTATGCCACCCGTTCATGCAAAAACGCCCGTACGATTGTCATAAATTTGTCAGGTTCGTCCTGTGCAATCGAGTGCGCGCTATCTGCAAACACCTCCAAACGGACATCGGGAATCTGGTCCGCAATCAACCGGGACTGCGAGGGGGGACAAATCCAGTCCAGTGCCCCCGTCAGGACCAATGTCGGACAACCGATTTGGCGTAATTGATCGGTGTAGTCAAACTCCCTCAAAAAACCACCAAAGCCGCTGTTCAATTGCGCAAAATTCCGGATGCCACGATGCCAACCCGCTTCAAATTTATCGGCGTCAAAAGCTGTGGAATACATCGGCCCCATTGTTTTGTAGTATTCGTACAGCTGTTCTTGTGAAGTAAAGCCTGCACTCCAAAGCATTTCGCAGACGCGTACCTGGTCTGGCGTCCCTCGCGTTTGGACGATGCGCCGCGCTTCTTCGAGAAATCGAAAACTTGGGGCGGTGGCCACCAGAATCAGACGTTCTATGTGTTCCGGATAGCGAATTGCGTAACCTTGCGCCACCATGCCCCCATAGGACGAGCCCAGCACAGCAATTTGTTCAAGCCCCAAATAGGACCGCACCGCTTCCAGATCCTGAATGTTCTCATCCAACGTACAGTCCTCTGCCTGGGCTGGCGCACTGCGACCGCTGCCGCGATGATCGAGGTAAATCAACTGTGACACATCGGCCAGACTATTCACCGACGTCTTGAAACTGGAATGGTCCCCCCCCGGTCCGCCATGCAACAGGAACAACGGCGGCCGCGGCTCCATAGACTCGCCAACTGGAACCAGTCCCATTCCATCTACGTCAAAGTACAAGCGGGTACCGCGAACGTTGGCGTACACGATCAATCTCCTGATCGAAAAGTTCTCTGCGAGTCGTAATTGAGTTGCATCCGATCCCTCTGTCCGCTCGCTCGGCGCACTCGACTTCCACAAAATGGCAGACCCCGTTCCTTGTCAACAGGCAGCTCTACCAGCAGTCATCGAGCCAGCTGGCAAGCGGCATTCCGCAGCTGAGCGGGCGAGGCAGTCCCCGTGGTCCCCAATTGCCGGATCGTAATGGACGCTGCCAGGTTTCCCAGGGTTGCCGCTTCTACCGGTGTTGCACCACCGAGCAGCGCCGCCACCGTTGCACTCGTCATCGCATCGCCCGCACCCACAATGTCAACCGGTCCGTCAACGACAATACCCGGCACCACCTCGATATCCCCATCCGGAAAAGCCACCAGGACACCCTGTTCGCCCATGGTGCAAAAGGCGACCCTGCCAGTCCGCGCTGCCAGAGTCCGCACCGCGTCTCTGGAGTCCACCTCGCTCACGGCTGCAAGCCGCTGCAAACCGCGGGTAAATTCGTCGTGATTCCCCTTCAGGTGGCCACACTGAAACTGGCTGATCTGACTGCGGCTGTCAATGAACACGATTTTGTCCGGGTCTCCTTGGACCAGATCCACCAGCGCATCACGAACGGCTGCTCCAACCACTCCCCAGTCATCTTCATCGATCTGGTCGAGCACAATCAGCCCGTCGGTCTCGTTAAACACGATCTTCAAGTTCTCGATAACCCAATCGAGTTCCTGCTGATTCAGCGGCGCCCGTGTCCGCACGTCAAGTCGGTGAAGCTCCTCCCACGCTCCAGCAACTGGCCGCAGTGGCTTGGTGTAGGTGGGCGTCAAACGGTGTTTTGATTGGCATACGTGTTGACAGTTGACTGGCAGGACTGATAACTGCTTGAGCAAATCAAATCCGTGTCCGTCATCACCAATCACCGTAACCGGCACAAGCTCGCCAACTCCTAGCGCCGCCAGATTGTTGAGCACGGTGCCCAAAGCGCCGGGAGCATTGCGCACCGAGTCGACCTGGTACGCCTCCAATCCGGTTTCGATCGAGTGCTCGCGAACGCCCGCAGCGAGTTCCAGATAGCGATCCAGGAACAGGTCGCCAAGCAACCCGATTCTTTGCCCTGGGAACTGTTCCAGAAATCCCTGTAAGCGTTCCGGTCCAATCATGACTTTACTCACGAACTGCTGCGATCGCCGCCTGCCGCAATCGCGGCAGCGTCTGCCGGTGGTCTCCACAAATGTAGAGGCTCTGCCCGCCGTCAGCTACTGTGCGCACCAGCACAGTCTTCCAGGGCCGGTAGTAATAACGCGGATCCGTCTTGGCAGGCTCGGTCTGAAAATCCCGGTCAATCGGTAATAGATCGAAAGCCGCCGTGGTAAATTGGTTGATTTGTTTACCCTGCTGGTGGGCAACATTACGGGCCATTGACAACGCCTTGAGGTACACCTCGGGCCCCATAACCGCGGATCCAACACACAAGAACACACCACCCTGCAACCGTTCAACGGTGTCACAAACCGTCAAGAAATCACGATAACTGGCCGTTCCAAAAGCGGCCGCATCGAAATTGGGATGTTCATGAATAATGTCATAACCAATTCCCACGTGCACCGTGACGGGCACGCCAAGCCGCGCACCTGCTGCCAGCACACTCGTCTCTTTGCAGGGAAAATCGCTGTCCAGAATCGCTCGCCCGATCGACTCTCCCAGGCCGTACCCAGCCGCAGCACCATCACGAACAATCTCGTTCAATTCTGCGGTCTCACGCCATAACCCGAATTCTCCCGAACGGATGTAACGAGGCACACTCTCACACGTCGCACCGATGCGGGCCAGCTCATAATCGTGAATCGGTCCCGCGCCATTCATACCGATATGTGAAATCAACCCTCGTTCCATAAGATCAATCAATTGGCGGGCAACCCCAGCTCGAATCACATGCGCGCCCATCAGCATCAGCGTCGCCGCCCGGCATTCGCGCGCGGCCACCATCGCCTGCCCTAATTTGTCAATCTCCTGCTGGCTGGTGTCGTCTAACGGCTCAGGCTCGGCATCCAGATCGAGCAAGTGGTCGTGGGACAGATCGTGTTCACGTTCGGCCAAAGGTTTGATCAACAGGCGACGTCGATCGAATTGAGGATACATGGCAAACTCGCAAGGCAACATCGACTGTAGACAAGGTGATCAAGCAACTCTATTTTGACCCAGCACAAACTGCGGATCTCATCCACGCGACTGCGGCAGCACCAGGGGTAACCCTATGCCAATCCGATCAATTGACACAATTCCCGATGGCAACCAAAGTCGCCGATGATGATATCGGCTCCCGCCGCGATCAACCGCTGACGTTTCCAGCCATTGATTCCTGTACGAGCCTCCTCATCGCTGGCAACACCAATGGCCAAACCACCGACTTTCTTGATTTCTTCAATTTCAACGTAACCGTCTCCAGCACCCAGCAAGGCCGAACCTGCCACACCCGCATCACGGGTGATTTGTTCGATGATCATCGCTTTGGAGAAATTCTGGTAGTCGTCGAGGGCACCATAAATCCGCTCTCCAAAAAAAGCACCCAATCCCAGCACTTCCACTTCATCCCGCACGTACACCAAATCGGTACCGGACGCCAGATACATCTCGATGCCGGCAGTTTGAACATCTCGCAAAAACTGATCGGCAGCAGGCACGATCATCTGTGCCCGAGACTCCGCATCCTGTCGTGCGGCATCCACGCGCTGCTCCACTTGCTGCCACAACTTGTCGTGATACTGGTGCTTGTATTCCAAGGCAGTCAGTGGACTGGCTCCACGGGCCTGTAATTCCTCACACAGCTGGAGCATCTGGTAGATCGTCTGGCGACCGTTCAGCCGCATGACAAACTCTTCGACGACAACTCCCAGCTGATCCCGGGTCTCTGTCGTCCCGGTCGCTGCCAGCAGATCGACCATCATGGGAATCATCACGTCTTGCCAGTTGCGGCGGAGGAGTGACAAGGTTCCGTCAAAATCGAAAATCGCCGCGCGGAACGGGCCCCGCGGAAATTCTGCGTTGATGACCTCGATATCCGCAGGTCCCGCTGTCATTTCACCCAATCCCTGGCACACAACTTTCGGAGTTCAATCGACTTCCCGCTCAGCGGGGCAGATTGTCTGGCAAAGAAAACAACCGCCTACGGCTTGGCCGCTTCCAAGTCACTTTCCTGGCGTGCCAGAAAGAGATGGTCAAACAGACCGTATTCCCCATCAACTGGCGAAAGCGCCAAGCCGGTGAGCGTGAACTCGCCAAAGTCGGCAAATAAATCCCGGGTCACCAGCACGAATTCCTCGGGGAGTTTCTTGTCAAGTAATACGGAAGCGCCGTAGCATTCAGGCCCAGGACCCGAATGGTAGCGAAACTTGGCGTCGGGCCTGGCAGCTCCACCAGGCCCCCACTTTCCATCATGATTTAATTGCAAACAAATCGACTGGCCACCCTTTTTCTTCCAGGCAAACTGCAGATAACGAAATTCACCCTCCGCGGGCTTTTCACGAATTTTCAATCCCAATCCAGGAAGCAGGTCATTGAATCGCTGATCAGGCGTCACCTTGATGCTGCTATCCCCGGAAAACTTGTCTCCCAACTCAAGACTGATCTTCCCACCACCCTTACTCAAATAACTGATCCATTTCTTCGGGTCTTCTGCAATCGATAGTAGCTTCTCGCCAGGTGGCTTCTCGCCAGGCACCACTTTCAAATCAACTGCCACCTCATTGCTACGGACGAGCAAATTTTCTTTCTTGGCAACCGGCGCGGCAGTCGCAACCAGTTTTACGTTCTTCAACTCGCCGGCCTTGGTCCCGTACGGAAAGCGGACCGGCAGAGAAAACTCATCTTTGTCACCTGCTATAACCACTTTGGGCGCCGGATACCCTTTGGGCAACGCAGCTAAAGTCACCGTAACGGGGTGGTCAAAACCCCGAGCCCGGACAATCTTCCCGGCGAGCGTACCCGTTTCACCGCCCCCCGCTTTGACTTCAATATTTGCTTCACTGGCCAACTCAACATTCAAAGGAGACCGTGTCTGCAACGATAGTACCTCACCCGGCACACTCTGAACTACCGATTTCTTGTCCGCCGACAACAACTCCGCAACCAGTGTCAGACCCCAGTCACGATCTGCGAGGTCGGTCGGCACGAGAAGTTCAACTTCGGCCTGCTTACTGTCACCCGATAGCATCGGCACATCTGCCAGGCGCAACGCTCGGTCGAGATCATCGACCATCACATCCTTCTTGTCTTTTTTGACCTTCTTGCGGGGCATAATCTGTGTGGTCTGGAGACGCAGACGCACATCTCCCTGGACACCCTCTCGACGCGTCAACTGAGCCGCTAGTTTGAGCGGCATGCCACGGAACAAAACCTGCGGATCGGCAACCTTCCAGGTCAGTGAAATTGGTGTCGGTGGCCCTACAGCCACGGCCAACTCGCCTCGCAACCACGGCTGCTGTTTAGAAATCGAGTTTTCAGCCAGTTCGGCGGTACGCCACAGCGGTGGATCCACATCCGTCGCCCGCCCGCGAATGGAAATCAAGCCATGCACCGGCTTGGCATCGCCCGCGGTAATCTTGACCAATCCACGACGGGAAGCCGCCGCAATCGTCTTGCTCGTAACCTCAACTCCGGCCGGCAAACCAGCAACGGTCAATTCGATCGAACCCTGGTATCCCTGCCGGTTCACCTGGACTT
>PBOG01000048.1 GCA_002724245.1 Planctomycetaceae bacterium | reverse complement strand
CGTGGCGACGGTCATGATCGCGCTCGGCGTGTTCTTCTTCCCGATGACGCGATTCCGCGTGGCGACGGTCATGCTCACGCTCGCTGTGTTCCTCTTCCCGATGACGCGATTCCGCGTGGCGACGGTCATGATCGCGCTCGCTGTGTTCCTCTTCCCGATGACGCGATTCCGCGTGGCGACGGTCATGATCGCGCTCGGCGTGTTCTTCTTCCCGATGACGCGATTCCGCGTGACCGCGGTCATGATCGCGTTCACGACGTTCCTCGTCTCGTCCCGAACCAGACCTCTCTCGCCTTTCCGACATCTCACGCAATCGATACCGACTCGATCCGTTCCCGCGTCGCCGTCGACTGGCATCTCGCCGCCGCTGAAAGCGGCGCATCATCTCGCGCCAGTCGTCTTCTGTTTCCGCCGAGCGACTGCCTCGCTCATCACTGGAGCGATCCACACGTTCTCGCATGCGCCGCATCTGCTCAGTCCGATTGCGAATCCGCCGCATTCGCTCCTGATCACCGGACCGCTCTTCAGAACGACGTCCGTCCTGAAATCCGAATACTCGCGATGCTGGCTTATCAACTGAGACGAACGTCAGACAAAACAGAATGAGCATACCGCGTCGAGCCATCATCAGCACTCCCGAAAAAAGAGACAGAGGCAGCCCTTGGCCACCGCGTATTCAATCCTGGCTGGTTCGTGTTCTTTACGCACAGTCAAGACATGTACCAACAGCGCTCATCATAGTCCGTCGTCATCCACATTTCCCGGAAATGACGAACGTTCCAAGGAAACGAACAACAGTGCAGCAACACGCTCCGTCCAGCAATATTGGCCGATGCTATCGCACAGTACGGGAACGCCTCCCTCTGACAACGTCTCAGAGAGAGAACTCCGAAGGGACCACTGTTCCAAAAAACAGGAAAATCCCAACTTGGACCAGCACGCCAATAAGCCCCAAAACGATCGCCGTAATGGCATGCCCCATTCCGCCCGCACTGGAGTTTGCCTTCGCCTTACTGATCCCGACCCCTCCGAGAATAATCGCGGGCAGTCCGGTCAAAATACCTACCAACGGGATCAAACTGGCAACACCCAGGTAATATCCAATCAAAGCAGGCGGATTTCCAGTTGGAATTATCGGCATCGTGCATTCCTCAAAAATGTGTTTTCATCCGGATCCTGAAAACAAAACTCCAACGCCAGAAACTCATTGTCCAATGCAGTACAGGCTTTGATCACTACGTAAATACAGTCGTCCATCACTGACCGCGATCGATGCGTTGGTACGACTCTCATCGCCTTCAATACGGTTGTGAGCCAACAGCTTGAATTCAGGCTGCGCCGCGACGACATACGTTCCCTGGTGCTGGGAAACATAGTAGATCTTTCCATCCGCCAGAGTCGCCGAAGCCCAGAATCGACCAGGACGCGGCTCCAGACGTTGTTGGTAAACCACTTTGCCCGTTTCAGCATGCTGACAGTAGACCACTCCGCCGCGGGCATCAGCCCAGTAGAGATGCCCCTGATGCAATACCGGCGAAGAAACATTCGAGCCTCGTTTCTGGCGCCAAAGCACATGCGAGTCTGTCACATCTCCCTTTCCGCCAGCACGAACCGCCAGAGAGGTATGGCCTCCTCCAATGGCATAGACCACCCCTTTGTCTGCGACGACACTCGGGCAGACATAACGATGGATTCCGTCTGCGTCCCACAGCTTGCGTCCATCGGCCGGATCAAAACCCAATAATCGGGCCTGGATGCTGACCACCAACTCCGTACCACCTTGCTCAGTCGTAACCAAAAGGGGTGTATTCCAAGACGATTGAATACCACCAGCGCGCCACACTTCACGGCCTGATCTTTTGTCAAAAGCCACCAATGCCCCGCTCTCCGCACTGGCGTTCACGATCACTAAATCGCCTGAAAGCAGTGGCGAGCACCCCGAACCCCAGGATGGATGAATCCCGTCACCCGCGCTAGCCTCCCAGATCAGCTTCCCGGCCAGATCAAAACAAAACAATCCGGACTTGCCGAAGAAAACGTACAACCGTTCTCCATCACTGCCAGGTGTGCTGGAACTGTAACCGTGGTACGCCCCTTCACCACGATAAGCATGCTCCGGTAATTTCGGTTCAAAACTCCGCTGCCAGAGTTGCTTGCCTGTCGCCCGGTCGAAACAGAGCAAATGACGCCGCAAGGTCTGCTGCTCACCTTCATTCGGCTGTAACCCGTAGCCTGTGTAACAGGTCACAAATACGCGCCCGGCAACCACAATCGGACTCGATCCTCCGGGACCTGGCAAATCGGCCTGCCAGGACAAATTCTCTTTCGCAGACCAGGCCTGTGGTAGAGAGGTCTCGTCGCTCTTGCCCTGGCCTCCTGGCCCACGAAACTGACGCCAATCTGCACCGTATAGTGGGACGATTCCAGAACACAATACGGTCAACAAGGACAGGGAAATCAATCGCGACATGGAACACCTCGTTCGCACGGCAAACGCGTCCGCGACTGCACCCGCCGTGATCAGGCAAGCCGCTCGGGGACATCCAATGGGGTCGCTCCAGAAGCAGCCGATTCGCCGAACACAATGTGCCTGGGCGCACGACAGCAACCGGCTCACCACATGTCCCCACAGGGTGGATTCTAGCCCCAGTCTGGAGCAGTTGCCAGCGTGACCAGCCAGAGCACTTCAACTCAAACTGAATGCACTACAACCAGGCGCGGGCCTGGTCGCATGCCCACTCTCAAGCACCCTCTTTCATTACTGCATTCCCAAACTACGGCGATAGGCCAATCGCTGCTGGTCACGTCCCAGCGAATCTGTAATCCGTTCCCATTGCCGAGCTGCCTGAGCAAGGCTATCCGCTGCATCCGTATCTTCGACGAGGCAACGTCGCACCGCTTCTGCCAGCGCAGTCAGATACATCGTCCTGCCAGGTATTCGTGGAGAAAAGACGACATCCCGGCATGCCTGCGCAGCGCGTACGACATCACCATAATCCTGGGCAGCTCGGCGCGGTGCCGCCCGCTCAACCCACTGCTCGACACGTGACAATTGGCTCTCACGGAAGAGCGTCGTGCCTTGATCCCCTGCCGATACTTCCGTCGCAATTTCAGCGCCCGTCATCAGAGCCAATAACCGCGCTGCTGTCTGTGGGCTACCGGCTTCCCATGTCACGGATCCGAGTCTCCCACTGACACCCAGGAGAAGTGTCATTTCGCGCCCGCTTTTTCGGACAGACCACTCACCGCTAATGGGCTCAAAGGCATCGAGCGATCCTGGTAGCGGAGCAATCCGAAATGCACCTCGAGTCCTGTCACTGGTTTCACTTCTGGCGTTCGGCCAGGTCAGTGCCAACGCGCACTGGCCCTTGTGAAACAATTCACGCACCTCGCTGGGGTCTAACGCAAGCCACGCATCGGGCACTCCCTCCTGGCACTGTGCCAGCTCGTTCAGGGCTCGTACAAACGGCTCTGAGTCAATGCGTGGCTTCATTGATCCAATCTCAAACCACGTTGCAACTTGCTCCGGATGCCTGGCGTANCCAACGACTCGCGCCAACAACAACTGNGCACTCCAGGTCGACTTCATTGGTTCCAAGGCCGGCACCCACTGGGATTGCTGTTCCGTANCGTCGGTGCTCTGTGCGATACGAGCCAGCTCCGGCCGCGCNTGCAAAGCCGAGACGACCCGCTGGTATTCTTCCCACGTTTGCGGAACAGAAANTCCCAGGGCTTGCAACACATCTTCCCGATAGTAAAGCACGAGCAGGGGAGANCCGAACGACAATGCCATCNTCTTNTTTCCCCAGACGGTCTCCAATTGACGCTGCAATGGCAGTAGATCATCACGNCCTACTGCGGGCCCATTGANCACATCCGTCGGAATCGGAGCCAGCAGGCGGCGTTCCGCCAGTTCGCCCAGGTAACCAGCCGGGTAGATCACCACATCCGCAGCGAGCCGTTTCGCGGCGGCCAATTCTTCCCACCGCCGCTCGCGAACCACAATCTGTTGGTCCGTGCGAAGTTCCCATTGGCGCTGGATCTCTTCCGCGAGAACTGCGTCTTGAATGACAAGAACTCGCACGGGGGGTTCGTCAGCTGAATCAACTGTAACGTCTTCCGTGGACGGCGCAGATGGCTGACACCCTGTCGCCAACGCAAATGGAATCACAACCCAGAGCAGAAAACCACAATTCCACCACGCTCGTCCCTGTTGGATCACCATTAATAGTCCCACTTTCCCATGGCCACGAGTCGTCCCTCTTTTGCCGATTAGCCGTCGATTTACCATAACGGATGGTTTACCAACAAAGACCCAAACTACTATACGCTGTTCGATGCGATCAGTTCAGATCAGCCCGCCAGATCGGCATCTGGAGAATTCAATCGTCGTCGGTTTTAATTGTCAACGTCTCTTGCCCGCCAACATCCCTCCTCTTGCTGCGAAAACGTATTCTTTGGTGTGCCTGCCAATGGAACGCGCCTGTAATCACCTGTTATTCATCATTCCAGAGAAATCAAAATGTCCGTCCTCTACCTTTCCGAAGCCGACGTCGATGACCTGCTCACCATGTCCGTTGCGGTCGATGCCATGCACCAGGGCTTTACCCAGCTTGCACAGCAGCGTGCCGAGAATGTTCCGCGCCAACGAGCCCGCGCAAAGGGCTTCGTGCTGCATTCGATGAGTGCCACCGCGGAGTACCTTGGTCTAGGGGGTTGGAAACAGTACACCACGACCTCCCACGGCGCCAAGTTTCTGGTCGGCTTGTACGCGCTCGCAAGCGGAGAACTTCTGGCACTCATTGAGGCCAACCGACTTGGACAAATGCGAACTGGAGCAGTAACAGGGCTGGCGATTCAACAGCTGGCAAGAACGGATGCCAGCGTTGCAGGAATCCTGGGAAGTGGATGGCAGGCAGAGAGTCAATTAGAAGCAGCCTGCGCAGTTCGGCCCATTGAGCGCGCACTCGTATTCAGTCCCAATCCACAACATCGGCGAAATTTTGCCGAGAAGATGTCGGAGCGACTTGCAATCGAGGTCACCGCTGTCGATACACCGCGCCAAGCCGTCGACGAAATGCCCATCGTGATCACTGCGACCACCAGTGCCGATCCTGTCTTCGAAGGTTCCTGGATTGAACCTGGAGCACTTATCTGCGCAGTCGGATCGAACTGGCTACAGAAAACAGAAATTGACACCACAACTGTCTCTCGTGCCAGGCTTGTTGTGTGCGATGACGTCGCCTGCTGTCAACACGAAGCGGGAGACTTCCGCGAGGCACTGGACCAGGGGCTGTTCGAGTGGGATCAGGCTCGCGCCTTGGCAGAAGTCGTTGCGGCAGCAACACCAACGCGACAAGATGACTCGGACATCATTGTCTTCAAGTCCGTAGGAATGGCCCTCGAAGACGTGGCGTTAGGCGGTCAATTACTGGACCGAGCCCAGCAGGAACACAAAGGGATTGCATTACCGTTCTAAGCTGGCGACCTGGCCACCAAGAAGCAATCCAAAGAGCGCGACTACGGCAAACGAAACATGGACTGGCTCTTCACAATGGCACAGTCATCCGGGAAGGTGTGAAAAGCCTGCACTAGCATGCTGCGATTGCGCGTCTCCACATTCACATAACTGAGCGCACCTAGGCACATACGCTCGCTGGCATCAAAGCGATGCAATAACCCCTGACGCTCTCCGTCATTCGCCAGTTCTTCTTGGAAAATCCAGAAGACACTGGGGTCTACCGTCTCCAGTTGAAAACCGACTTCGTAAGTCACACCGCCGCGACATTCGATACGATCGGTCCGTTCGCCACGCAGGCCGTAGGACATCAACCGTCGTTTTTGTGGCAACGGATGTTGTGCAGACGCGGCGACTTCGGTCAGCGTCAGCCCCTCATATCGCCAGGTGATGACATGGCCAGCACTTGTGATTTCAATCTTTGCGCGATAGCCACGTTCCAGTTCCCGCGTCTGGTGAATCTGAAACAGCTCAGGGTGCAGGGACCGTCCGTAAACTTGAAACGTCAACTCGGCGATTTTTGGTCGAGTGACTAACACGAAACACACCCTTTCAAAACACTTGTCTGCAAAACCTACCAGCTCAAACCAGAGATAATTTTGTCATAACCTGATCTATTATATTCGCTCACTGTCAGATGAACAAAGGCACTTTTGAGATCGCTACGGGACCCTGAAACTGCCGATTGACAAGTCGCCGTCTCCTCTCCCGACGGCCAACTCAAAATGCGGTGACAAAAATGTCATACAACGCGTGTGTCCCGACAGCAATGCCAAAACCTCGCCACAAAAACAACCCGGAAAAGAACCCACCTGCCAACGTCCGAAAAACAAAGCTGGAAATCTCAAAAGGCTCTCCCGCCGTCAAAAACCAGTCGTAATGCGCTACAGAAAAAAACAGGCTGGTCAAAATCACGGCCGACATTACCGCAGTCGATAAAGGAACCCCCGTGAGCCTGAACAGACCAATCACCGCGGGCAACAGCATTAAACGAAACAAAAGTTCTTCATAAATCCCCGCACCCATGAATGAAACACACTGGTCGAGCCACGTGCCTGCCAGGTCAGGGTCGCCCTGGACATCGAGAAGTAATTCGGGAAGTCCTCGTGCACCTATCACCAGTAAAACCGCCAAAGCGGCAGACTCCACCCACATGCCACTCACTACGCCCGAACCAACACGCCAGGCTTTTCCACTGAGGTGATGCCAGCCCAACAGAATCGCGCAAGTCAGCAACGGCAAAAGAAAGTACTGGCCGAACCCCAGGAACCGAAGCAACTCACGCAGCCAACCGTCGGCCGCGTTTCGCATGGCCTGCGGGCCTAACATCAGGCCGCCTGCTTCGTAAATTACCAGTATTGGAATCACAAACACCAGGCTGGCCAGGGGCCGTCGCGATTCCTGGTGGTACCACGCCAGCGACGGGGAACTCTGTTGGCTTTCCATCTGCAAGCGTTCCCGATCGATCCGACTCAATCTAGCCAAACAAAAACCGGACCTGCCGCATTCAGGCCGGGGCACCACACAGCTGCATGAACGGATGAACCCATCAGCAAAATCTAAAACCTATTCCCACCCCCAGGCTTCCGGCACCGGTCACCCAACCGTCGCCTAACCGAGTTCCGGCAGCACAAATGGATCCCGATACTCCTTGGTCAGCAGGGCATTTGCCGACTCTGAATTGGTAAATCGCTGAGCCTTGACATCAAAATCGAGGCGGCCATCGGTGCGGTAAGCAATTTCCCCCAGATGCACCAGCGCACATGAGCGGTGCGCTACTTCGGGTGGAATACGGTTGGGCTTACGGGTTCGGACCGAGTTCAGGAAATCTTCCATGTGTTCCTTGTATCCCCGCTGACCACGGATATCTCTTCCTTCCGTCGGCCCCGGTTTGGATTTGGGTCCGAGGAATACACTGAACGCGCCGCGACGCGAAAAGATCATGTAGCCTTCGGTGCCGTAAAACACGTTGCCGTTATCAAAGCCATGCAATCCATAACTGGTAAACGGGTAATTTTCATAAATCAACAAACGGCCGTCAGGGTACTCGTAGTTGACGCACAGGTTGTCTGGGTACTCACTCGCGTGCCCGTGAAGCAGCATCCGGCCACCTCGAGCGGTAATCTGGCTGGGAACGGTATCGACCCCTAAACCCCAGCAGGCCATATCCAGGTCGTGGATCCCATCGTCACCAATTTCTCCATTACCGTAATCCTGAAAAAGACGCCATGTCCCATGAAATCGATGGCGGTTAAACCCGCGCGACGGCGCAGGCCCCAGCCATCGGTCGTAATTTACGGTTGACGGCGTTGCACTATCCGGCACAGGCCGGACCACACGCCTCAATTCGGCAGTCCAGGCACGTGCCACCTTGACCTCACCGAGAATGCCTTGCTTCATCAGACGAGCCGCCTTCTCGGTAACTTTACTACTGCGCATCTGGCTTCCCTGCTGGACTATCCGCCCATACTTGCGAGCCGCTTGCGACACCAGGAGCCCTTCGTTGTAAACATGTGAGATCGGTTTCTCGAGGTAAACATCCTTACCTTCCTGCATTGCCCGCAACGCAATCGGAGCATGCCAATGATGCGGCGTCGCTACGATCACTGCATCCACGTTCTTGTCTGACAACACATCTTCATAACGGGAAGTACGTTTCGGCGCCGCCCTTTGGGCCGCCGCGTAATGAGGCGCAATCTTATCAATTTGTGCAGAATCGACATCACAGAACCAGGCAATGGAAACTCCTGGTCGATTCTCAGCCAACCCCTTCACATGATGCGTCATGATGCCGCCACAACCGATGATGCCCAGCTGCACAATGTCTTTTTGCACAGCTGCCTCGGAATGCACCCCTCCCATGGTTGAAACGACCGCAGTGACAGCTGCCACTTCGGAACCCCGCTGTAGAAAGCGTCTTCGTGTCGTCTCGTGGTTCATAACACATCTCCATTTGGGAATGAGCTTTGCCATTCAACCAGGTTGATCCCAACCTGGTTGATCATGGTACCGCTGCCAACATCAAAGCGAGTCGCGGCACAGGGGTGAATTGCCACACCGCAAAGGGATCCATTGTAACGAATTCAACAGCTCCTGTGGCTCAACCGGATCCACTGCCTTAACTTCCTGTCCCGACCAGTCACCATGAGTTATCCGAGGCTCCCCCTGCCACGCACCTTAGAATCTGGGCAGCCAACGACGGTACCAGGGGGGAACCGGACGCTCGGCTGTACTGGCTGCCGGCCGTTCCATTACGTCCAGCGGCTGATTGCGCTGCACCGGTTGCAACGCAGGTATCAAAGGCACATACGTCTTGAAGAACCGTGGCCAGTAACTGTCCAGGAATTCCTGGCAATCCAGCACACGGCCCTGCTCCAATTGAAAACGGGCCAGCGCCAGATCTTTCTCCAACTGCCCAAGTTCAGTTCGACTGAACCACGTGTCCAGAATCTGCACGTCGTCAACCCAGACCTCGCCAGGCCCCATCAAATCAAAACCGATGCGCAGATCCTGAAGCCCATCCAGAGGCAATTTTCCAAATGGCACATGAAAGAGTTTCCAATGGCTGTCAAGCTTGAAACGCTCATCGGAGACGTTGGCCCCTACCCAGGCGTAGCGGTAATAAGGCTGGCCATTGACCTGTGCCTCGATTGCCAATCGCAATGGAGGCTGTTTCGCACCCGCGGGAATCCGGGCGCGCACACCCAGCGTAAGACGCCCCAAGAGCGGTCGCTCCAGCGGCCCACTGCGAACCCATAAGATGGGTGGCCGTCGACTGCGGTCGCTATGTTTTAGATAGAGCGACTTGTCCCCGGCATAAGCGCAACTCGCGTCAATCTCGGCACGCAAGTCGCCGCCAGGCACCAACTGTGCCCGCATCCACCCGGGCAACTCATCGACCGCACCGGATCGCTCAAACCCAGCGTTTTCCAGGCGTGTGACCTGAGGCCGTTTTCTCGCGACCCGGGTCCGTTTCTGCAAGTCCTGCAATTCGGTCTGTAAGGTCTCAGTCAAGTGTTCAGAATAGGACACAGTCCAGCCGAGCACCTCGATATCTTTGGCACTGAGTGCAACCGCCACCAGGTCATAGGGTTCGAGCGAGGCCGACCAGGTGGCTCGAGAGCCACGCAGAACGAGTGGCCGCACTTGCTGAGGCCCCAGAGAGCGAATCCGGCACTCCCGTGGCACTTGAAACTCAAGGTGTGCTTCTACCGGCCAGGCAGAATCATTCAGTAGATAAACAAGCGTTTGACCTTGATCGACGAGCGTTCGGACCACAACAGGTTGGCTTGGCGTCTTGCCAGATTGCGGCAAGACGTCCCGAAACTTGCGGGCAGGCAATCCACGGAAAGTCGAGAAGAACGGCAGCAGCGAATCCTCCTGGCCAATCGGAAGCAACCAGCCACCCGCCACCAGAGTGTCGGATTCGAGCGTTGCCAACGCATGTACAAAACGCCGGCGATTAGCGGATCCACCAGGCGAGAAGTGCGCCAACAGCCAGGCCTGCGTATTCTCTTTCCCGAACGGACTACGTTCTTCCAGCGCGGGCAGGGCCAGCGGAGTCGCTTTCTGGAACAACAGGCTTCCGGTACCGCCCGCGTTGGCAAAATAACGAGAAAACGCAGCCGAGTGCGCCAATCGCAAATCAACCGACCGCTCCGTGAGCGGTGCTTGCAGGGCCGACCGGTGCGGTCGCAGCAGCACGACCTGCCCGTCGTCTTGAAAGCTCTCTACGTCGATCCCGACTCGCAACATTAATTCGCGGACGTTGCGATCGGCCGGCTGCATCCCGCCGGTCGATTCCGGCCCGAGAGGCCTCTTCTCGACGACACCGCTCCGCCTTCCACGACGTGCTAACTGCGGCCGCAACTCCCTTTGCACGCGCCGATAATCCAGCATGCGCGAACCGAGCAGGAATAGCCTGGCGTTTTCGCGGCGGTGGCTAATGGTAGTCCGCAAAGTCTTATAAAACGCGCCCAGCTGTGTCGCCCGCCAATTCAACCAGAGCGACTTTTCCGCGTCCGCGGCCAAACTATCCTGCAAACGAGAAACCGCTTCCACACCTACAGCGTCCGCAAATCGTTTCCGAGTCACCCGGTCATAGCCCCAGTTGTCATCCGGAAATTGAGCAAAGGTCTCAGCGCCCAGCTGCAACGCCACTCCTGCAAACGCGGGATGGTGCGCGTAGCGCTCGACCAGCTCGTCAACCACGTTCTGCATGGCAGTCTGAACACGTGGGTCCAGAGGGTTATAATAGGGCGCCAAACCGCCGCGCGGCACGTGAACGTCGGACCACGACTTCCCGTCGCGCCGCACCAGATCGACCCCAACCAGTTCCTTCGATGCGAGGTTACGGTCCAAACGCAACCGCTCCAGCTCAGGCAACAACGAAGCAAATTCAACCACCGGAACAAGACGCATGCCCTCCCGGTTAAACAGGCGAAAAAGCATCTCGAGCACATCTTTACGATAAGGATCCTTCGCTTCCCCCAGCATGATTCCCGAATCGTACTTGGGCGTCGGGGACACGAGTTCACTCGGGTACAGCGTACTACCTTCACAGTTGACCGACAGAATCGCTGCGTTGTAACCCGCATAACGCAAGTACTCTGTTAGCCGTCGCCCCCCCTCATAAAACGTGACCCAATCATCGAGTGGTGCAATACCCGCAACCCCGCTCTGCGTTGCCTGAAAATTCTCGGGAAACAAAGGCTTGTCGAAGAAAGCTGCCAACAACCGAGGAGATGTTTTCGTGCCGAGGGGCTCCCCGGCATCCCCCCTGGAAGGCAACCGCTCTGGACCACTACGCACACGAATCGTTCCATACAACGCAGACTCTTCAGCCCGCCGGTTGGTGATCAGCAGCATCGGATTGGCGGTCTTGGGCCAAAACACCAGGCGATGTGTACGAACAACGTGAGCCTGGTCTTTGCGCGGCGGATCCACCTCAACGCCGGAATCAACACCGAGCGGCCCCACCTTCCCGATTACGTTGGGTTCAAGCAGGCTAATGCCTAGCGACTGCGCAGCCACATCCGGATAGTCGACTTCCAGCACGTGCGGGGCACCGACGCGTTCAATTGCTAAAGGATAGATCTTCCATCCTTCCGGCGGCAAATCGACCCACTCCCGGCCCAAGTGTTTGACACGCCCGGCCGCACCCTGCCCACTGACCGCCGCATCTTCCGAGACCAGCCACTCCATCTGTGTCAGCCGGGCCAATTGATCCCACCAGCTTTTACTCGTGGGATCAAGATCCAGCACCGTCGTCCATTCCGCCTGACTTGGTGCCGTCGACTTGGAGTCGATCACCACAAACTGGACTTGTCTGGTCAGATCAGGCACGTCTGCTACCAGCGGTACAACCAGACGACTGCGGTTGCGATAAAACTCAAACTCCAGCTGGTAAACCCCTTCCTGGTCGGGAACCGGAAAACGCAGCGGACGAAAGTCTGCCTGGACAGCACCCTGCATCGCGGAAATGACCGACTGGCGATTCCAGATTTCCTCACCTTGACGGCCTCGCCGAAGTTTCACGTGCAGAGCCCCCTCTGAATCCAAAAGGAAACCGGGGCGATAAACGGAAACCTCCATTTCAAACTGCTCGCCCTTGGAAAATACCAGCGACCGAGGTTCGACATCCAGTCGCAAACGATCACCAGGTGCGCGGCGCACTACCAGGCGGTTTGCTTGCTGGTCCAAAGACGAATCATGGAGGCCGTCCGAGGGCAGAAACTTCTGTAGCGGAATCTCCAGGTAACGCCGTTCCGAAGGCTGGTCACGGGGAGCAAACTCGAGGAGCACACGGCTGTCCAATGACCCGGTCACCGTAATATCGAAGCCGTCATAATCAAGCTGCTGGCGGTGGGCAACTCGTACAGCGTTCTGGTCAAGCAACACGCAACCGGGCGCATCTGCAGACCACCCTAACACAGCCAGATCACGTACCGTTCCATCCGACACGCGCAAACTGCCATTCCACTGCCTGGGCTGACCGTAGCCCCACTCAACACGCAGACGGACCTGCAGCTCTTGGTCCGCCTGGCCTTGTTCATCGGCAAAGCCGGGCGGGGCGAGACAAGCCGCAACCGCACAGCAACACACCGACACGAGCAATAGCCAATGCCGCCAATGTAACGGAACGAATCGAACTGCCCTGTAACGTCTGCGCAAGGGCATGACCAGCGGACCTCCATGTCCTGCCATGGCGCTCTACAAGTGGAACGCGATGCGTACCAACTATCCATCCCAGGAGGGTACGAGCATAGCGCGCGGATTATAGCCAGATTGCTCATTCCGTGACTAGCCCGGAATTTCGGCCAAATCCCGTTATCAGGGCGTGCCGGAAAGCCCCACGAACAGCGGCAATTTGGGACAGCCGCGAAAAACGCGCCCCGGTCAATTCAAGGAAGGGTCCTGGGGTATGTCCACTTTGTCAACAACCGTGGAAAGAAGATCAATGCCAATGGAATCAAGCACTCGTTTCCAGAGCTGCTCACAATCGGAGAATACCAGCGACGAAGCCCCAGGCGCTGTCAGCCAGCCACCGACCCGCAACTCCTCTTCAAGCTGCCCGGCAGACCAGCCTGCGTACCCCGAAAACAAGCGAAACTCCGACTCCTCCCCCTGTATCAGCTGTGTCAATGTATCTCGATCTGTAGCCACGAAAACACCTGGCAGGATCTCACGTTCCGACAAGTCAGGATTTGTGTGCAATGCCATCAGTGGGCCGGCAACAGGGCCGCCCGCATGCACCGAGCCTGTGACGCTACACGATTCATCACTGACGTGCTTCCACAAGTCCTCAATCGTGTTATCCGTGGGCCGATTGAGAACCACACCCACCGCGCCCGCAGGTTCATGCTGCAGCATGAACACAACCGAGCGCGAAAAGTGGGGATCCGGCAGATGCGGTGAAGCTACCAGAAATTGACCACGCAACGAGTCCATTGACTGATCTCCTGACAAGTACACCGACTATCTTAACCAGTTCAGTATATCCTGGAAATCACGACGGAGCGGCACCGAACGGCCCCTCCCTGGTCGAACTTGCACCGCCAGATAAAATGGTGGCAGGACAGGGAAAAGTCACCCTGTCAGGCGTGAACTCATTCGACTTGACGTAATGATTTGCCCACACGCAGCGAATGAATCAAAATAGCTGTGACCGTGCCGCAGCGTTACGGAGAAAGGCAAGGCCCGTTCCTGCGTACTGCCAGGCGAGACCTTTCCAGGCAGCGGCCCTACAAAACGCTGGGGACAACCAAACAAACCCGGCACGCATCAAAATGCACACTGGATTCCTGATCACACGCCATTACCTTACAGCACCTGCATTTCCCGGCGATCACCGGGGAATGCTCACTTCAACGGAAATACCGGCTTCATGATTTGCGTTAGTATCGGCCGTGGTCGCCACCGTAGCATGATTGCAGAAGCTCGCCATGTCGCTGAACAGGGGGCTCAGCTGGTCGAGTTGCGACTGGACTACATCCGCCGCGCGGTGAACATCAAACGCTTGCTCGCCAATCGCCGCTGCCCCATCATCGCGACCTGCCGCCGCGAAGAAGATGGCGGCAAGTGGACCGCCAGCGACGCCGACCGCCTGACGCTGCTGCGTCAGGCAATTGCCGAGGGTGTCGACTACGTTGACCTGGAAGAAGACGTCGCGGGGCAAATCCCCCGCTATGGAAAAACCAAACGCATCGTCAGTTATCATAATTTTGTGGAGACTCCCGAGGACGTACAATCGATTCACGATCGCATGTGCACCAAAGATCCTGACATCGTCAAGATCGCGACACTGGCACATCATCCGCACGATAATTTGCGTTTGCTCCGGCTCATTGAGAACAGCAGCGTGCCCACAGTGGCTTTCTGCATGGGAGAGCAGGGAATCCTTTCACGCCTGCTCTCGGGAAGGTTCGGAGCTCCCTTTACCTACGCGACGTTTCACGAAGACCGCGCTCTGGCCCCCGGGCAGCTCAGCTACCGCCAGATGACGGAGATGTACCGCTACACCAACATTTCCAAATCAACTGTTATCTATGGTGTGGTCGCGGATCCGGTGGGGCATAGTCTCAGCCCCGTCATCCACAACGCGGCCTTCCAGGATTCTGGCCTCGACATGGTCTACATTCCCTTTCGCGTTCCACTTGACGAACTCGGGTCGTTCCTGGGCGATTGCCCAGAGCTGGGAATCAAGGGGCTCAGCGTCACGATTCCGCACAAAGGGGAAATCATGCAATTCCTCGATCAGGTAGATACCGATGCCGCCACCATCGGCGCCTGCAATACGGCCGTGTTCAATGGCCAACAAATTTCCGGCTACAACACCGACCATCAAGCCGCCGTCGACTCCTTGTTGCAGGCCCACACAAGCAGTGGCGCGACTCCCCTGAAGGGCAAGACTTCACTGATTCTAGGGGCCGGCGGTGCAGCCAGTTCTGTAGCATACGGTCTGACCCAACTTGGATCCGACGTGGTTATCACGAGCCGCAATGAGGAACGCAGCAATGCTCTCGCCGAACGATTTAACTGCCGCACGGTCCCCTGGGAAGAACGCCAGAACATCCGAGCCGGAATCCTGATCAACACCACGCCCATTGGCATGCATCCCAAGGTAGATGAATCTCCCTACGAAAAGCGTCACATCGACCGCGGCATGGTCGTCTTTGACACCGTCTACAACCCGGAACAGACCTTGCTGGTCAAATATGCACGGGAACAAAACTGCCGCGTGATTACAGGCGTCGATATGTTCATCCGGCAAGCTGAACTTCAATTCAGGCACTTTACTGGTCAAGAAGCGCCCAAGGAAGTCATGCGGAACCAGCTCAAACGATCGACGGGAGCCGCGCGATATTGACACCATGCGCCCAGCGGCGCCGCAGATCTCTCCAGCTGGGCGTTCGATCCTGGCACCGGAGTCGGAGGACGACCGTCGACTATGCCAACGTACAAGCTGGGCAGAGTATGCCTGGCTCGATAAGATAGATACAGGTACCCGCGGATGCCGGACCACAGTTCGGTTCGGGTACACAGTTCGGTTTGGGTCCACATGGGTCAGGGACACAGTACCCTCACCACCTGCAGAGGATCATCGATGATGACTTCGTTCAATGAGGTTAACGTGATTCGACAGCTCGGAATCTGCCTGCTGGGTTTGGTGTGCCTGTTGAGCACGAGCTTGGCAGCTGCCGAACCTACTACCACGGGTGCAGAAGTGACAGCCCTGCAAATCTCGCCCGCGGTGATCGAATTGGACGGACAAAACCGGCGGCAACAGCTGGTCGTGACCGCGACCTCACCAACGGGACTTCAATTCGATGTAACTCACCTCTGCGAACTGGTCGTCAGGCAGCCGACCGTCGCAACGATCCAAGGTAGCCTGATCCTGGGTACTGCCTCTGGAACCACGGATCTGGAAATCCACTACGGCGGCCAACAGCACGCCACACAAGTCGTGGTCACGGATCTAGAAACGTATCCAGCCATCGACTTCCAGAACGACATCATGCCCCTGTTCTCGAAACGAGGCTGCAACAGTGGAGGCTGCCATGGAAAGCAGTCGGGGCAAAATGGTTTCAAACTATCGGTTTTCGGATTTGACGCGCGGGCTGATTATGGCGCGTTACTCAAAGAAGCCCGCGGCAGACGGATCTTTCCGGCCGCCCCCGAACGCAGCCTGCTGCTGCGAAAAGCCATCGGCACGGTACCGCATGGCGGTGGGGCCCGTATGACTCCCGACTCTCTGGACGCGGAACTGCTCGTGCAATGGATTTACCAGGGCATGCCCTGGGGGTCGCCAAACGCGCCTCGCGTCACCCGTATCGAAATCGATCCCGCCGAGCGAGTCCTGCAGCCGGGTAGCGAGCAGCAACTACGCGTCACCGCAATCTTCAATAACGGCAGCCGGCGCGACGTCACGAGCGAAGCCGCTTACACGAGCAATGCGGAATTGGTGGCGCAAACCAACCAGACCGGGCGAATCGCGACCGGTAATCGTCCTGGTGAAGCTGCCATCACAATCAACTACATGGGACACGTCGGCGCCGCCAGAATGCTCATCCCACGTTCGCAAAGCGACAATGAAAACACTCCTCCACCCGTTCACAACCGCATCGATGAACTGGTATTGAACAAACTGGACAAGCTCCGAATCACCCCTTCGGAACTTTGCGACGACGCCACATTCTTCCGCCGTATTCACCTCCACACGCTAGGCAGCCTGCCAGATCCCAGCGCACTCCGCAGCTTCCTGAAAGATGATGCTAGCGACAAACGCCGTTTGGCTGTGGATCGCGTGCTCAAACGCGACGAATACACTGATTTTTGGACGCTCAAATGGGCGGACATCATGATGGTCAACGCAGAGACCCTGGGAGAGCGGGGCGCCTATGCGTTGCACACTTGGCTGCGACAGCAGTTTGCCACAAACCGTCCGTATGACGAGTGGGTGCGTGAATTGTTGACGGCATCAGGAAACTCCGGGAAATATGGTCCGGTGAATTTCTTTCGTGGTGAACAAACCAAGGAAGATCTCACAAAGACCATCAGCCAGGCGTTTCTCGGGATTCGTATGGACTGCGCCCAATGCCACCACCATCCTTTCGAAAAATGGGGACAAGAAGACTTTTATGGCATGGCCGGTTTTTTCAATGGCCTGGAGAAGAAGACGCTCCAGGACAGTAACCCATACGACAATTCCGCAGACCGGGAACTGGTCTTCCATCGCGGCTTCCGGGAAACCCAGCATCCGACGACCGGTGTACCTGTGCCCATGCGAGCACCGGGAGGACCGTTGATCACTGCAGCGATGGTAGACGATCAGGATCCTCGCGTATTACTCGCCGACTGGACAACGGCTGACGACAATCCCTACTTTGCCCGCCTGGTCGTAAATCGCATCTGGAAATCCTTCATGGGCCGCGCGTTGGTAGAACCGGAGGATGACCTGAGATCAACCAATCCGGCCACGAATGAACCACTGCTGGACTACCTGGCAGAGCAAATGGTGTCCAGTGGATTTGACTTGAAAGCTGTGATGCGAATGATCATGCAGTCCCGCACGTACCAGCTTTCCAGCCAGACCAATGCAACAAATCGAGACGACAACCAGAACTTTTCGCATTTTGTCGTAAAACGCCTGCCTGCAGAAGTTCTACTGGACGCAATCAGTAAGGCCACTGGAACACCTGATTCTTTTGACGGCATGCCAAAAGGCACACGAGCGATACAACTCTGGGACAATCGCATGCCTTCCTATTTCCTGGAGACCTTCGGCCGATCGGAACGCAAGTCTCCCTGTGAGTGTGCCAAATCGAGCGAACCCACGATGGCCCAAGCCTTGCACTTGATGAACGCGCCTGAAATCGACGCCAAAATCAGCCACCCTGAGGGGCGACTTGCAAAGCTGCAGGCGGAGACAATCTCCGACGAAAAACTCGTCGAAGAACTCTGCCTGGCGGTGCTGGGACGGTTCCCCGGCGACAAAGAAAAACGGGTGGCCGGAACGCTTTTCAGAGATTATCCCAGGCCGCAAGCAGCGGAGGATTTTCTCTGGGCTCTGCTTAATTCGTACGATTTCTTGTTTATCCGGTGATGACGCCCCTGGATCTGACCTGCCAGCTCATCTCCGAGTAGCTGGTCTCCGTTCTGGCGTGGCCTGCGCTGCAACGAACTCACGCGGTGCCCCCTGTAACCGGTCTGGCCAGGCAACCAGATTCACTCACCTGCCAAATCAGCGATGCGTTGATTGAGCCAGATTGCATGTTGCCAGGCATCTTCATCGGGCGTGCACGTTGCGGTGCGCACGTGCGCCTGGCCGCGTGAAATAACACCTCTGCGAACCAACAGATCCTTTTCCATCCACAGAAACAACTCCATGTTCTGCAACGAATAGACAATCTGTGGCAACAATTTCTCAAAAAGGTCCGCGGCCTCGGACCCGTTGTCCGCTCTCGCTAATTGCCAGACTTTCTGCAGCAAGTCACCTAATGCCAGACCAGGCATCAGCCCACAAATCCCGGGCCCGATGAGTTCCAGCAGATACATTCCACCCCAACCTTCCAGCACGCCAACCCGATCCTCCGTTGCCTCTCGGATGGCTCGTACCTTGGGAGCCATCAATGGTTCTTCGAGCTTTACAAACGAAAAATTATCACAGTCTTCAGACAACCTGCGACAAAAATCCGCTCCAATTGTCTGGCCACTGGGGTTGAAATCTTGAATCAGCACTGGAATTTTCACCGCTCGACAAATGGTTTGGCTGTAAGCCAAGAGATCCGCTTCTGGCAGCGCAAACATTCGCGGTAGCGCAAATGAAATCAGGTCAGCACCGCGTCCTTCGTTGGCTTTCGCCAAGTCGGCGGCATGTCGTGCGGCAGGGTGATTGGACTGTGCAATGACAAGTGTGCGTCCCTCCGCAGCCTCAACCGCAGCACCAACCAGGGCCGTTCGTTCGGAGTCGGTGAGCTTATAGAATTCGCTGCCATACGCCGGCAAACAGACCGCGGACAACTGACTTTCCACTGCAAATCGTACGCAGGCGGCGGTGGCCGCGAGATCCATCTCCTCATCCGCATTGAACAAGGTTGGGATAATCGGCACCACTCCCTGCGGTCCAGCTTCAGCAAGAGGCATTGCAATTGGCTTTCGATGGCAAAAAAAGATCTTGAACGGCGAAACAAAAGAAACGACTCGATCAAACCAGTGGCAAGCTGCCATCCGCATCATGGAACGTACGCAGATCGAGCCGTTGATACGGATGGCGCTTCACGTAATCCCAATCCAACTCGACCCCCAAACCAGGACGATCAGGAACTTCAATGCGCCCTTTCGCGACCGGCATTCCATGGATTTGGACCTCGTCCAACCAGGGGCGGTGGCGACAATGTTCCAGAATCAGAAAATTTGGCATGGCCAACGCCGCATGCGCTGCAGCGGCCAACGCGACAGGTCCATAGGGATTGTGCGGTGCAATCTGTACGTTGTAGACCTCGGCGCAGGTCGCAATCCGCATTAATTCTCCGATACCGCCACAATGACAAATGTCCGCCTGGATCACATCGACCGCTTCACTTTCCAGCCATTCACGAAACTGCCAGCGAGTCATCAACCTTTCTCCTGCGGCAATCCGAACATCCGGGAAACAACGCCGCATCGCGCGTAATCCATGTGGCGTATCCATATTGACGGGTTCCTCGACAAACAGCATTTCGACTTCACGTAGTCCTTCGGTCAGACGCACCGCGGCCTGCTGGGAGAAAATTCCACCGCAATCAATCATGAGTTCACAATCGGGTCCGGCCGCATCCCGAATTTCGCGGGAGATCCCCAGTGCGACATCCACTTGCTGCTCGTCGTTATAGGGTCTCACATAGGGGCCGGGACCAAACTTGAATCCGTCGAAACCTTCGGAGACTGCAGCGCGTGCCTCTTCCCCGTAAGTCGCCAGCCCCAGATCAGTGCGCGCGTACAAGCGAACGTAATCACGGACTGCACCCCCAAGCAGTTTATAGACTGGCACCCCGTACGCTTTTCCCGTGATATCCCAGAGCGCTTGTTCGATTCCACTCGCCGCGCTGCTGGCAACAACGCCGCCGCGCCACCACGAAAAGCGTTGCATCTGCTGCCAAAGATGGTCGACACGGGTCGGGTCCTGGCCGATCAACAGCGGAGCAAAATGCTCTTGTACCATGGCGATCACAGCCTGTTCGTGGTACTCGGTCGTCGCTTCGCCAAGCCCCACAATACCGGCGTCTGTCTCGACTTCAACAAAAATCCAATTGCGTGATGGCGCAAATCCCCCGGGCCCCGGCACGCCCATGGTATGTGTCTTAATCGCTGTGATTTTCATTCCAGGAACCCTGATAACCAGATTGGCGCTGAGTTAAATCATCAAAATGACCGCCATATACCGACGCCCTAATCCGCGGCCGAGATCATGTCATCGGCGCGACAATGTCGAAAGCGAAAACCACCATCCACCGCCAGAATGCTACCCGTGATATAGTCCGCTTCTTCCGATGCCAGGAAGGCAGCTGCCTGGCCGATGTCAGCTGGAGTTCCCAAGCGTCCCCAGGGTAGTTTCTGCCCTTCTGCCTGGATTGCATCATCTCCAAACGACTCATGTTCACCCGGTGTATCAATCCAACCCGGTTCAATCGCATTGACATTGACCCGGTGCGAAAACAATTCCACAGCAATCGTGCGAGTCATGTGATTCAAAGCCACCTTGGCTGCGCCGTAGGCAATGCTCAGTGCAAAGGGAATCTCTGCCTGAACACTGGAAATGAAAACGATTTTTCCACCACCACCGCGGGCAACCATGTGACGGGCAACCTGCTGACCAATCGCGAACCCGCTGATCAACGTCCCTTGAATTACGCGCTCAAAGTCTTCGCGCTGGTATTCCAGAAAGGAGCAACGCTTCCCCCACGCCGGATTGCTTACCAGGATGTCAATTTGTCCGGCGGCAGCCAACGCGGACTTGACCAATTCTTCACTGCCTGACTGCTGAAATACGTCTGCCTCCAACAGCGTCGCCTGCGCACCCAACTCTTCGATTTCGCGCTGCGTCGTCAAGAGATCAGGGCTGTCTGGTCGATCGTTGATGATCACATGAGCACCACCACGAGCCAGCTCCAACGCACACCCCTTACCGATCCCACGTCCCGCGCCCGTCACCAGCGCAACCTTGTTCTCAAATCGCATGTCAGATCATCCACCTTCTTGCTCAGTCGCCCGCAGTAATTGGTCAAATTCCTCACCGCGTTCACGGAGCATATTCAAGAATGCTGCAAACTCACCTCCATAGGCCAATAAGCGTGCGCCCTGCGCATGGAGCGTCTGCAATTGCTCCTGGTCAGCCACCGGGCGTCCCCAGGCTTTTCCATGCCGCGCCGCCGCTACCGCGACCTGTTCGGTCGCCGACTCCAGCGTCAGAGAACTATCACCGGTACGTAACCGCAATGACAAATCAGCAGGACCAACAAACAGGCCATCAACACCTTCGACCGCCGCAATCTCGTCCACGTTCTCCACCGCCTCCGGAGTTTCTATCTGCACCACCAGAAACGTTTCGGCGTTGGCGCGATCGGTAAATCCCTCATCGCCACGAAGATAAAAGTCACTATCCAGGCCGGCGCCATCCAGACCCCGGTCTCCGATCGGGGGAAACTTGACGGCCTGCACCAACTCTCGAGCCTTCTCAGCAGTCGACACAAAGGGAATCATCAAACCCGTCGCGCCGTCTTCGAAATACCGATACAGTTTGGTGGGTTCCAGCGTCGGCGGACGCAACATGCAGTCGATATCAAAAAGATGGAAGTATGCCAGTAACGCCTGCACCTCACGTTGCTCCATCGCGCGATGCTCATTGTCAAGCCAGATACAGTCGAAACCAAAATGGGCCGCGTGCTTCAAGAAAGCGGGGATAAAGTGCCCCAACCCACAAATGCGCGCAGTCTGCCCTGAACGCAACTTGCCCAATGTCTTGCTCTTTCGCACAAAACTGCTCCCCAAAAATGAATTGCCTCAAAACCGCGCCCGACGCATACCTGCCACACCGTAACGCTATCCGTCCGTAACGCTATCCGTCCGTAACGCTATCCGTCCGTAACGCTATCCGTCCGTAACGCTATTCATCCGTAACGCTATTCATCCGTAACACAGCCCAACGAAGCTGATTTCACGTTCTTGATGTACTTGTAGAGCGTGCCGCGTGTGGCCCGATACGGTGGCGCCTGCCAGGCTTCCCGTCGCGCGGTTAACTGTGCTTCATCGAGCTCGACATCGAGACGATTGTTTTCGGCGTCCAGAGTGACTCGGTCCCCGTTTTCCACCAGAGCCAACGGCCCTCCTTCTTGCGCCTCGGGGGTGATATGGCCAACAATGAACCCGTGCGACCCACCTGAAAACCTGCCGTCCGTAAGAAGTGCTACGTCGGCGCCCAGCCCGGCTCCCATGATTGCGGATGTCGGAGTCAGCATTTCGGGCATGCCTGGCCCACCTTTGGGGCCTTCGTAACGGATAATGATCACATCCCCCTTGTGAATGCGGCCTTCTTCCAGCGCCTTGATCATCTCTTCTTCGGAATCAAAAACATTCGCCGTCCCTGTAAAGTGCAAGCCCTCTTTACCTGTGACCTTGGCGACCGCCCCTTCTGGTGCCAGGTTACCTTTCAAGATCTGCAAATGCCCGGTTGCCTTAATGGGCTCTTCTACCGTGCCAATGATCGTCTGCCCCTCTTTGAGGCCCGGGCAGTTGGCCACATTTTCTGCCAACGTCTGCCCCGTGACCGTCAAACAGTCGCCTTGGAGTAAACCAGCCTCGAGCAGATACTTGATCACGGCGGGAGTCCCACCAACTGCGTGCAGATCCTCCTGAACGTAACGACCACTGGGTTTCAAATCCGCTAGGTAGGGAATCCGATCGCTGACGGCCTGAAAGTCGTCGATCGTTAACTCAACGTCCACACTACGCGCCATTGCGATCAGATGCAGAACCGCGTTGGTCGACCCGCCCAGGGCCATGACAACGACCATGGCATTTTCAAATGCCTCACGCGTCATCACGTCACGAGGCTTGATGTCCCTTTCCAGGCAAACTCGAATTGCCGCACCGGCCCGCACACACTCCTCTAGTTTTTCTGGATACTCTGCGGGGATTGATGAACTGTAAGGCAAGGACATGCCTAGAGTTTCGATCGCACAGGCCATTGTATTGGCGGTGTACATGCCACCGCAGGCGCCTGCTCCAGGGCAGCTCACTCGGACAATTTCCTGACGCTGCTCATCCGTGATTTTGCCGGCCAGGTACTCTCCATAAGATTGAAAGGCGGAAACGATATCCCGCGGCGTTTCTGCCTGAGAATCATCCTTGTCGCGGAAGCTGGTACAGCCAGGTCGAATGGTGCCTCCATAAACCATGATTGCCGGACGGTTCAATCTCCCCATGGCAATCAAACAGCCGGGCATGTTCTTGTCACAACCCGGCAGGGCAACCAGCGCGTCGTACCATTGTGCTCCCATTACTGTCTCTATCGAATCGGCGATGAGGTCTCTGGATTGGAGCGAATAGCTCATCCCCTCGGTACCCATCGAAATTCCGTCACTAACGCCAATCGTGTTGAACCGCATTCCATGCAAGCCCGTGCCAGCCACACCCTCTTTCACCTTCGCTGCCAGGTCCAACAAGTGCATATTGCAGGTGTTGCCTTCATACCAAACGCTGGCGATGCCTACCTGAGGCTTCGCCATGTCCTCTTCGGTCATTCCGGTACCGTAGAGCATCGCCTGCGACGCACCCTGGCTACGGGGCTGAGTAATACGTTGACTGTACCGGTTCAGTGGCTCGCTCATCGCGGCTCCTCAAAACAACAACTGGAAAGAAGCAAGTGCAGGGACCTTCTGGGAAAGGCGGAATCGCCCATTGTATGGCTCTCTTCGACAGACGACCAGAAGCCTCTGGCCGGTCGCCAATACCAACCGCCGGGCTCCGGAGACAGGGTCTGACTCAATCCTGCTGACCTGATAAGATAGAGGAGTGCTGCCGACGTATTTTCTCGCTGATTTGGATCGAGGGTCGCCCATGCCTTACTGCCGGATGCCACTGGCTGTCGCACTCGTGCTGGCGGGAACCTGGTCACACGCTGAAGAAGAGGCCTTGCAATGGCCTTTTGTGCCGCTCCAGCCGACCTCTCCTCCTCCCATTGGAAATACGGGCTGGGCACGCAATGAAATCGACCATTTCGTGCTCAAACGGCTCGAAGATCAGGAACTGAGCCCAGCGCCGGAAGCCTCGCGCGAAACATTCATACGTCGAGTCTATTTTGACCTGATCGGGCTGCCTCCTCTGCCTGAGGAGGTCGCTAGTTTTGTCAAGGATTCCGACCCGCAAGCTGCCGGCAAACTAGTTGATCGACTACTCGACGACCGTCGCTACGGAGAACGCTGGGCAAGGTTCTGGCTCGATCTGGCACGCTACGCTGACACAGCCGGATATGAAGGAGATCCGGATCTGCCACATGCATGGCGTTATCGTGACTATGTGATCGACGCGTTCAATAACGACAAACCGTACGATCTGTTCATCCGAGAACAGTTGGCCGGAGATGAGTTTGCTGAAATCCTCGGGGCAGGGGACTTGCCATCGGCCCCACCTGAAAACATTGTCGCCATGACCTTCCTGCGACTTGCTCCCTTCACGGAACCGCGCGGCGACGAAACCCGTCACGAATTACTAAGTGAAATGACCTCGACGGTCGGCTCCGTTTTCCTGGGCTTGACCGTCGGATGTGCTAAATGCCACGACCACAAATATGACCCGATTCCCACGCGTGATTTTTACCGAATGCAAGCGTTTTTCGCGACAATCCAGATACCACGGCCATTGCCAGGAGATGGTTTTCAGATCGGCGGGCCTCTGCCGGCCGCATTTTATCGACCCGGTGAAAAAGAATGGGCAGGGAAAAAACGAACGGCCCTAGAAAAAGCCGCCAATCTCGCAGAACAACAGCTCAAGTCTTTTCAGAAAGAACTCGAAACGCGGCTGGGCATCCAGTCAGGATTCGGTATCCAGGCCATGGGACCACCGTTCGGAAATGATTATGTGTTCGATCGCCAGCCTGTGAATGACGGCAAGTGGCATTACTCACTCATTAACGCACAAGCCGGTAAGTGGCACTTCTTTACCGATGGAAGACCAGCCCCAACAACCGGTTCTCTCTCGGGAAGCAATCGTGGCCACTGGTACGGTGCGTTACCGAAACCCCAGCACATCACTCTGGGAATGTACACCGCCGGTTCAGGGACCCCTAAGGAATCCGGGCACGAGGGGGGCATCGCAGAAGTGCTTGTTTTCGACCATCCGCTCGATGATCCAGAACGGCAGCAACTCGATCGCTACCTCAACGGACGCTATCGCAGTGGCACCGCGGAGCCGCTGACCATTAAGGGCATCCGGTTTCACCTCGATGCCGCCGACCTGGATGGAAACCCTGACACTCCCAATCCCGCAATCGAAAGCCCTGTGTCGGATTGGGTCGACATAACGTCTGGACTTTCACTCAACGCCCCGGACGAAAAACAGACCCCAGTTCTGCAAACGCTTCCAGAATCCGATCAGCCGGCAGTGTTCTTCAGTAACGATTTCCTCAAAGGTCAACTCGAAAAAGCGACGTTCCTGGAAGACCAGGAAGGCTCACTGGTAATCGTCTATACGGCAACCAACACGGGAGAAGCCTACGGAATGGAAGTCGGTGGCGGCGGCAGCATGCTAACAACTTTTGTGAATCCAGCAGCCGCTCAGAAAACAAATCTGGCACAGATCATTAACGACCCGCAAAACCAACAAGTCACCGACTCGGAACGCCAGAAATTTGCCTATCTTTCGAGCCGCAAGAAATTCCTGCCGCAAGCAATGAAACGGCTGTCTCCATTGGCAATGTCACTAAGGCATTCGTACGGCCCCCCCTACGAGCCTGGTGTTCCCACGTCACGCGTGATGATTCGTGGTGAATGGGACAATCCCGGAGAAGCTGTCAAACCAGGATTCCTGAGCCTCCTTACCGGCAACAGCAAGGCAGCGGAAATTCGCCTGGATCCGTTCAAACGCTGGCCAACTCGCAGCCGTCGCATGGCATTGGCACAGTGGATTACGAGCCCGCAGAATCCGCTCACCGCCCGCGTGATTGTCAACCGACTCTGGTACCGCCACTTTGGTCGCGGAATCGTGGCCACGCCGAGCGATTTTGGCGCCCTCGGCGGTGACCCATCGCATCCTCATCTGCTCGATTGGCTCGCGTCAAAACTTATCGAAAAGAAATGGAGCCTCAAAACCATTCACCGTTTGATCTGCCAAAGCGCAACCTACCGCCAAGCGGCGCGGATCCGCAATGAGGTCGCCCACAATAAAGATCCGGAAAATGCCCTAATGTGGCGATCCCGTGTCCGTCGCCTGGGCGCCGAGGCCATCCGTGACAGTATTCTCAGTGTCAGTGGCCGGTTGAATGCGGAATCCTTCGGGCTGCCTATCTTCCCACCACTCCCCAATGACATTGCCAACCGTGTCAAATACGACACCACGAAATGGGACACTCAGCATGGTCCGGAAGGTCGAAAACGAAGCATCTATATTTACCAACAGCGCACCTTGAACATGCCCCTCTTGCAGACCTTTGACGCGCCGGTCTGCGACGAGTCACGCCCCAAACGTCGTAGCAGCGTAACGCCACTCCAGGCATTAGCGATGTACAACGGCAATCTGGTGGCCACCGAACTTCCCTTTTTCGTAAAGCGTGTGATGGATCACGCGGGGACCGACGTCACAGCACAAATCCAACACGCTTTTCAGATTGCACTCTCTCGGCAACCGACCGATGAAGAGCTTTCGCGTCTGAAAGAATTCTACGCGGCATCACCCACACCATCCGAAGCGCTCACCAGCCTCTGCAGAATTCTTTACAACAGCAACGAATTCCTCTACGTCGACTGACGTAAAACCCGACACCGCGAAGGAAAACAGCCATGTCATCACGGCGTGCTTTTCTCCAGCAGTCCTACAACGGCCTGGGAACACTGGGGCTCGCCAGTCTGCTGGCGCAGGATAATCCTGTACAAGCCGATAACAGTAACCCATTTGCACCTCGCGTTGCGCATCTTCCACGGCGCGCGAAACGTTGCATTTTCCTGTTCATGCAAGGCGGCGTGAGCCAAATGGATTCGTTCGAATACAAGCCTGAATTGAACAAACTGCATGGCAAGCAACTGCCAGGCAACCCGAATGTCCGCGGAGAACTACAAGGACGCCTGTCGTTTGAACATGTCTGTGTGGGTAGCGCTTTCAAGTTCCAGCAACACGGAGAATCAGGGCGTTATATCTCAGAACTGTTCCCACATCTGGCAAAGCAAGTCGACCGGCTGGCCTTTGTACACGGCATCAAAACGGACAACCAAAACCATGGGCCTTCAACGCTCCATGTCACCACGGGAAGTCAATTTCCTGGAAGCCCCTCAGTGGGTTCGTGGATGGCCTACGGTCTGGGCAGCGAGAATCAGGACATGCCTGCCTACATGGTAGTGCAAGACCCACGAGGTGCTCCCGTGAATGGCGCTGCGGTCTGGAGCAATGGCTACCTGCCTGCTGCCCATCAGGGCACATTACTGCGGGCAAAGGGTACTCCCATCCTGAATCTTTCAGCGCCCCAAGGGCTGTCCGCAAGTCGGCAACGACAAGAACTGGAACAACTGCGATGGCTCAACCAGAAGCATCTCGAAAATCGCGATGACAGTGGCGAGCTGGAAGCCCGTATTCACGCCTACGAACTCGCATTTCGCATGCAAACACGTGCGCCCGAGTTAGTAGATCTCTCCAAAGAACCCGAACACATCCATAAGCTCTATGGCCTCGATCGAGCTGAGACTGCGGGTTTTGGACGGCAATGCCTGCTGGCACGGCGACTCGCTGAAAGTGGAGTACGTTACACACTCCTGGTACACGGTGTGCAAATCAACCAGCACAGCTGGGATGACCACGGCGATGTACAAGGCCGCATGATCCGCCACTCTCGTGAAGTCGACCAACCGGTCGCAGCATTGCTGAGCGATCTCGAACAGCGAGGACTGTTGGAGGAAACTCTGGTCGTCTGGGCTTCCGAGATGGGTCGAACCCCGTTCAAGAACGGAAAAATGAACGACAAGCCTGGACGCGATCATAATTCCTATGGACTGGTGATGTGGATGGCCGGCGGCAATGTGAAACCTGGCGCAACCGTCGGACAAACCGACGACTTCAGCCTCCGAAGTGTGGAGGAACCAATTCACATCCGACATGTCCATGCGACGCTATTGAACCTGATGGGCCTCGATGACGAACGGCTGCGTTATCTGCATGCCGGCCGCAACCGACAACTGACCGATATCGGCGGTGAAGTGCTCGACGACCTGATTAGTTGAGCTCGCGGGTAGTTCGTACCTCCTTTACCGCGTCTGCAATGCCTGAATTTGCGCAGACTGCCGTGTTGTCATTCGATGACTTGATGAAGCATCTATTGAGCCCAGCCCGTTACCGTCACGGTGACACAATTCCTCAAACCACACTCTCGACATGAACTCTTTCCTTGACCCCCATGATCTGGCGAAACTCGAAGGGTTGCAGCTGCGTGCCCGCAAGATCGTAGAAGGCTTTATGGCCGGCCCGCACCGCAGCCCTTATCGCGGATTCTCGACTGAATTTGCGGAACATCGCGCCTATGTCCCGGGGGATGAAATCCGCTACGTCGATTGGAAGGTGTTCGGTCGGACTGACAAGTACTACGTCAAACAATTCGAAGATGAAACCAATCTTGTTTGCTACCTGGTGCTCGATGTAAGTGCCAGCATGCGTTACCAGGGTCCTGCTGCGCCTTTAAGCAAGTTGGAATACGCAAAGTGCCTGGCAGCTTCCCTGGCCTGGATCGTTCTGAACAGCCACGATGCCGTGTCGTTAACCACATACGATGAAATCGTGCGTTCCACTTTGAATCCCAGCTCAAACGCAACACACCTGGAGTCAATCCTACAAGTACTCCAATCCAGTCCTGAATCAACCACAACCCGCGCTGGCCCTCTCTTTCATGAATTGGCTGAACGCTTTCAGAAACGAGGAATCGTCATCATCCTGAGTGATTGCATCGACGAACTGGAACCGTTCGCAGCCGGCCTCAAACACTTGCGACACCGCCAGCATGAAGTGGCTCTTCTCCAGGTCCTCGACCCGGCTGAACTCGACTTCCCCTTCAAACAGCGAATGCGTTTCCTCGACCTGGAACAAGAGCCAGGCGTCATCACGGATCCCCAAACCGTGAGGTCCGCCTACTTGTCCGAATTCCAGGCATTCCGAGATGCCTTGCAGAACCACTGCTACCAGCAAGCAATCGACTACACTCTGGTACGCACTGACAGTGCTATCGACACCGTATTGAGCCGCTTGCTGGTGGAACGCAGTAGTAGCAAGCACCGCTCGGAAACAATACCGCAGAAGCGCCGTGCTGCAGGCCGCCAAAGCGGCCTGCGTTCGCGAACTTCGCCTTCATAGCGCCCGCCTTGGGCGAGACGCCATGATCCAGGCACCAAACTACCCGCGCAGCTCTCCGAGCATCTTCCGCGCTCCACTGCCCAGAAACAAGACATCGACCCCTGCCACGATCAAGCGATAACCGCGTTCCATATAGGGACGCACCGCATCTGACGTCACACCAAAAATCCCTAACGGCATGTCAACATCCAGACAGGCTTGCGTCACACGGTCAATCGCCTGAGTCACGATGGGATCATCAATCTGTCCCATTTTCCCGAGGCTGGCCGCCAGGTCATAGGGTCCTAAAAGAACGGCATCGACTCCATCAACCTTCACGATCTCATCGATATTCTCAACTGCGTCGGCGTGTTCTGCCTGTACGATCACGGCAATACGGTCATTCGCCGAATCGACGTACTCCTGGAACCGATACCCGTACCCATGGGCACGTGCCAGGCCTACTCCCCGCGAACCCTCCGGCGCGTACCGGGCATGTCCGACAACTTCGGCCGCCTGCGCCGCAGTGTTGACCTGCGGCACAATCACACCATCCGCCCCCAGATCAAGCACCTTCTTGATCGGCGCTTCACCACGAACCGGTACGCGAACCACGCAGGGAACCCGCTGCCCAACAGCTTGCAAAATGCCAAGTAAATCGGCTGTTTCCAAAGGGCCGTGTTCACCATCAACAAAAAACCAGTCAAACCCCGCTTCTGCGAGAATTTCCGCAGTGGAGCCCAACGGTAAGGTAATCATCGTACCTAGTAGTGGATCTCGCTGCTGTAACCGCGCACGGAAACCGTCAGTCATGCTAATGCCACCCCGCGATCAATCAAACCGGAAAATAGATACGGTAGACGTATCTTCGTAACCAACCGGTTACTTCCAAACCACTAACTACATCAATTCTTGTAACGGCAGATAACCGTCGTCGACCAGGTAGCGAGGCCGACCGTTCAGGTCTGTGATTGTGGTCTGCTGCACATCAATTCCCAGGTTGCGGTAGATCGTGGCAAACACTTCCTGGAAATGCACGGGACGGTCTGCCGGCTCTTCCGCGTAAGCATTAGTAGAACCGATGACCTGGCCAACAGGCATTCCTCCGCCTGCCAGCAAGGCAAACGCATTGCGGCTCCAGTGGTCTCGCCCCGCGCTCTTGTTGATCCGGGGAGTCCGCCCAAATTCACCCCACACCACGACAGTCACATCATCCTGCATTCCGTGTCGGTAAAGATCTTCAATCAACGCCGTAAGGCCCTGATCCAGCAATGGCAACACCTTGCGACCATTCGAAAAATTACCGCCATGCCAGTCAAAATCCGCAAACGTCGCGGTCACACTGCGAGCTCCGGCCTGCACCAGCCTGCGTGCTAACAGAAACTTCGACATGATTGCCTGGTAACCCAAGTGGCCATATGAAAGCACCTTGGTATCGTCTTTTCCATAACTCGCACGGATCTGTGGATCCTCTTTCTCGAGATCAAGCGCGTCGGCAAGCTGACTGGAAGTGAGAACATTCAGCGCCTGCTCCGTAAAGGGATCGAGCCCCCCGCCCTCGACGCGACGGTCGACCTGTCGACGAAAGCCATCGAATGCGCGAAGTAATTCGCGACGGTCATCCAGACGGTTCACGCCAAGAGTTTCTAACTTGAGGTTTTCCTGGCCCTCCGCCTCAGGCTGGAATGCCTGATGGCTCATTCCCAAAAATCCGGGGCCCGGATGGTTGTAGGGTTTGTGGGCCATCTTCATGAACAAATTCATCGCCGGTGGCACGCCTGTATGGCGCGGGCCGTGCAACTTGGAGAGAACCGAACCAACCCCCGGCCAGCCACCCTGTGGCTGGTTCCCGGAACTACGTCCCGTGACGCATTGAAAAGAGGTATGTCCACCATTGGAACCCACCAGCGTACGAATGGTGACAAAACGATCCAACATGCGCGCCAAACGCGGCATGTGCTCACTGATCTGGATCCCTGGCAAACAGGTCGAGATGGGCGAGAACTCGCCACGGATTTCTGCCGGAGCATGCGGTTTCAGATCGACCATGTCCTGATGCGGTGGGCCGCCCGTCAAATAAATCATAATGACGGATTTTTGCGAATCGCGAATGCCCGAAGTCGCCTCAGCCTGCAGCATCTGCGGGAGGGCCATTCCACCGAGTGCCAACCCACCAACCTGCAAAAATGAACGTCGTGCGATTCCATCGCACTGGTAGAACTTTCGACGATCGGAAAAATTGAGCATGCTCACTCTCCACATCCAACGATTCGGGAACCGGTGCGGCTCATGACTTGCTTGATATCTTAACCTGCCGGACGGCTTTCAGGAAATACAACTCACCAGCTTTCATCACACCCCGACAGAGAGGTATTCAGACCGCGTACACTGCGTCTACGGCACGCGCTTGACGCCGGCCCGATCGCACCTCCTCCATGACCTGGTGCAAATCCGCCAGAAATACGTCGACCGAATCGCTATGCGAACGGTCAAGGAACAGATGTAACGATGGCGGATTTCGCAGGCGGTTAAAAACCCAATCACGGTCTTCCATGCCGTCCGCCACGGCATGGCTGTCATAATCATCAGACCCGAATGCGACCAAATACCCATCAGGCTTTCCCCGTACCTGAAGATCGGCAATTCGGCCGATGCCGGTAACCAGTTTTTCACGTGTGGCAATGATATTCTCGACAATCTCGCAATACCCCGCCTCGCCGAGAAACTGCATCACAGCCCAGGCTGAGGCCAGGCCCCCGGCAGAACGTGATCCGCTGACCGCTGCGGTCCGGTAGGCACCCGCCGGCCAGTTCGTAAATCCGTAATGCTGAAATTCACTGAGTTCGTGGTCCCGCAATAACAAAGCCGAAACGCCCTTATTCGCGTAACCTAGCTTGTGCACGTCAACAGAAATCGAAGTCACTCCCGGAATGGCAAAATCGAAAGCGGGAACCGCATGACCCAACTTGCGGGCAAACGGTAACACAAAACCACCGTGACAGGCATCGACATGCAGCCAGAGCTGCTGTGTCCTCGCCAACTCTGCCAACTCGTCGATGGGATCCGTCACCCCGTAGGGGTAGGAGGGCGCGGAAGCCGCCAGCATCACCGTATTGCTGGTGATCGCCTGCGCTATTGCTCCCACGTCGGCTCGATACCCGGGTCCCTCCGGCACGCGAATCGACCGCATCCCCAACAGGTGAGCTGCTTTGTCAAAGCCGGGATGCGCGGCATACGGCACGACAATCTCAGGGGTTGCCTCTGGAGACTGGGCGCCACGCCGTTCGGCCGCGGCCCAATCGCGAGCCGTCTTCACCGCCAGCAGCAGGCTCTCTGTACCTCCTGAAGTAACGCATCCACTAGCCGTCTGAGGCGCTTGCAACAGACTCAAAAGAATGTCCACCACCTCCCGCTCATAACGCACCAGGCTGGGAAAGACCTTGCCGGCGTATAACGCGTTGTAGTGCTGATAGTCCTGACTGGCTCGATCGGCAACCTGCTGGACTTCTTCGCCGCCGTAATAACTGCCTCCAATAAAACGACGTGGACCATACCATGGAGCATCATCTGCCCGAATCTTACCCATGGCGTGCACAACCTTGTCCGGAGCCAATCCCTCCGCAGGCAATTCAGTACGTTTCATCTTCGCATGCTTCCAATCGAACTACCGGGGCAACTACTCAACCATGAGCCATCCGACACCAATTGTGCACGCCATCCACCATCAAGCGGAACAAACCCACGCAGCCATCAAGTACGTGTCGGGAGCCATTGCTTGTTGAGTTTGCAGACCATGGTGTAGGCCGGATCAAACACATTGCCCAGATCATAACGCACGCATTGCGCCATCAGCAGGTTCGCGGCCAACGGATCCAAGCCGTAATCCTGTTGCAGCCATTTCAACATTTCCGTGGTCGCGTGTTGCGTTGCCTGATCGAGCGGACGCGCGTTACCTGCGGTGAATATCCAGTCATCATTCTCACCACGTGGCCAACCGATCTCCCGGCCTTTTTGCACATCTAACGTTACCTGGACATCCATTGAAATCTCAATTCCCGACCCGACGATCTCACCGTCACCCTGAACCGCATGCCCATCCCCCAGAAAGAACAGCGCACCGGGCTCAAAGATCGGGAAATAGACCGTCGTACCGGCGACAAAACCTCGGTAGTCCATGTTACCACCGTGCTCGGCAGAGGTCGCAGTTGAGATTGCCTGTCCACCTCGCGCCGCAACTCCAAAGCAGCCGATCATCGGATCCAGTGGCAACACCAGGTCGCCTAGATTCGACTGAGGCGATAAGAGCGTCGCGGTTCCTGCTTGCGTATCAATATCCCACTCGGCAAGCGGAGCTTCGGGTAACTCACGAACATACGCGGGATCAACGACATTCGGGGCCACCGACGACCCACACCATCCATAACGGCGGTTCGGCTGCACCTTATCCAATTGCACGACCAGCGTATCCCCTGGCTCAGCTCCCTCAACATAGAAAGGTCCCGTCTGAGGGTTGCCGCGAGGCGTGGCTTGTTCGCGATTTAGATCGTATCCCCTGGCATCCACCGTGGAAGTGATCACCGTATCACCAGCAGCGACATGCAACGCCGCTGGGTGCGGCCCCAAAGATCGATAATACGTCGCAGGGACAAATCGGTGTTCCATCGCGTAGCCTCCAGTAGAAATCCACGATCCAATCGACAGGCCGTCGGGCCGAACCTGCCACACCCGTAGTCGGCTTACAATTCGCAGCGTAGCCCTTGAAGGGCAGGACGGTTACCTGACAGGAACGGTCACGAAAACATCGCGCTGAGAAACGGACATTCACCAGCAATCCGCACCTGCCCATGCCAGCTCGCAGTGATTCTCAAACCAATGAACCTACCCGCGCAGAAGTGCTGGCAGAGCAACCAAAACGATCGTACTGCGTCTCCCGCACACGAGCAATCGGTACGGCGAGAAACCGCAAAGCGGGTCAACGTCGCGGCACGAACTTCTGAAGTGTCGCACAACGCGCGGTCACCAACCCACGACTGACACCCGCGGAAAGTGTCACTTCTGCTACGTACACATTTCCCCGCCGATCCACCCAGATGTCATGCGGTGCAATAAAGTCACCTGCCACATAAGGATCCAAGCCGCCGCCCCAACGGCTTAGCAAGACACCGTCCGGGGAAAACACGCTGACACGGCCGCCAGCCTCGTCTGGCCGAGGCTCTGATGTTCCAGCATGCCAACCCATTTCCGCAACAAACAGGTTGCCGTCTGCGGTAACAAACACATTACAGGGTCGTACGACATCGGTCCATTGTTCACAAAATTCACCCTCAGGCGTGAAAAACTGCAGGCGACTATTCTCCCGATCGGCGACGATCACTCGACCCCGACTGTCAACAGCGATTCCATGCGGCAGGTGAAACTGTCCCTCCTCGCACCCGGGCTCCCCCCACGACAATTGAAGTTCACCGGCCGCTGAATAACGGTGGACGCAACAGTTTCCGTATCCATCGCTGACAAACATCTCACCGTGGGCAGAGAAAGCCACATTCGTAGGAAGGTTAAACGGTCCCGCTGGCTGCTGGAGAGTGCGATAGTTCGCGTCGACAACACCAGTGTCACTCGGTACGCCCGGACTTCCGAAAGTCACCAGTCGCTCACCATCAGCCGTGCACTTGTAGATACAGTGCCCTTGATCATCAGTCAGGTACAACACGTCGTCAGAGTCAATGTGAATGCCGTGTGGTCGTCGAAACTCACCTTCCCCCCAGCATCGCACGTACTTCCCATCCGCATCAAACACCATGACCGGATGCTGGCCTCGATTGAAAACAAATACCTGGTCCTGTGAATCAACCGCGATGCCGACCGCCTCTCCCATGGACATGTCTGCGGGAACTTGATGCCACGCATCCATTGGCTGGTAGACATGCTCCCCTTGTCCCACGTCTTCGGGCTGGGGACGACTTTGATTCATCATGCAGCTCCCTTTCACACACCAATAGCATTCTTCAGGACCGCTTCCCGGTTGACCTGCCGGGACACCAACGTCGCAACTGCACTGTAACGCAGCTGACGCAAGGCGAACTCGTGATCACGCTGCGACCGGGAAGCCCTACAACAAACCCGGAATCGGGCGACCGGACTCAATCGTCCGTATCAATTCATTCGGCAAACCCGTTTGCAAGCGAAGTTCGCCGACATCGAACAACGTGTGCATGATTGTCGCCATCAGATTAGCAGGTCCATAGCGTTCGGTCGCAGGTCGGGTCGCATGACGATCGGACTGCCCGACGACCTGCCCCATGTTCAAGCCCCCTCCGGCAAACAACAAACTTGTCAACGCGCCATAATGATCGCGACCACCGTTGTTGTTGATCCGAGGCGTTCGTCCCATTTCTCCGGTGACCACCAGCAAAATCTTCTCTTGCAAACCACGCGCATGAAGATCTTCGATAAATGCGGCCACTGCCTGGTCCACTTGATGACCCAAGGGGTAAATGCCTTGCATATTCTTGGGACTGTTGTTGTTGGCATGCATGTCCCAGCCACAATCCGATACCGTCACAAACCCACACCCGGCCTCACAGAGTCTGCGCGCGAGCAACATCTGACGTCCCAGCAGATTCGTCGATCGTCGCATATCACCGTACCGTTGAATATCTTGATTACGAAACACCTGTGACGTGTCGTAACGGCGAACGGTCTCTGGATCCTCGCGTTTGAGATCGAATGCCCGTGCAATCCCACGCACGATCATGTCAAAAGCCTGTTGCTGGTATTGATCAAGACCACGCAATGCACCCGAGGCATCCGCAGTACGCCGAATACGATCCAGCTGCCCGAGCAATGCCCTGCGATCATCCAACCGACCACGACCAATGCTGAGTCGCATGCTCTCCTGCAGCGGGCCGCCGCCACTCGGATCAAAAGCGGCGCAGGACGTTCCCAATGCTCCCGGGTCCGTCAACGTTGGCAACGCCTGGGTTTCAAAGTTACGTTTTAACTTCAAGCCCTCGGCAACCGCTTCCGGTAACACCAGGGTATTTTCTGGTATACCGGTCCGTGAATCATTACTACCGGCTACGCGCGCATACACCGCACCCATCGCTGCACGCAACGTGTTGCCACCACTGGCAACGGCGCCATAAGTATGGCTCGAATTCCCAGAGGCGTACGAGCGTACGACGGTCAAACGATCCGCCAAACTCGCGAGACGTGGAAAGGTGCCTCCAAATGTGACACCCGGTAACCGAGTCGAGACTTCGCCAGTGATGCTGCGAATTTCCGCAGGTGCCGTCAACTTGGGATCAAAAAGTTCAATGTGGGATGGCCCTCCTTGCAAGAACAGCAGGACCACGGATTTATCCCGCAGTACCGCAGATTCGGAGCCACTGGCCCGCGCTGCCAGCAATTGTGGCAAACTCAACCCGGCCAAACCCAGAGTACCAATACGTAACAGTTCTCGCCTTTGCGTCCGACGACAATCTGGCTGGCGACTTCCATCATTAATCGTCAACATCTACAGACACTCCATCGCGAGTCATTCGAACTCGGGCCAGGGAGGCCCGGGACCAACCACCGCCAACTTGAGCCGACAGACAAGCAACAAATGCCTGTCGTACCCACCACGGGACGACTTCCATTCTCTGCCGCTATTTTACGCTGGATCACAAATACCACGCAACGACGTTTCCCAGGCGCTGGCAATCCCACTTTTCAGTACATCCAGGGGGGGGGTAACGCAACGATTCCAGGAGAGTCATTCGTAGTCAACATTGACCGAATACTGGGGCCTCTTCCCTGGAGATCTCTCTCGAGCTTTCCGTGGTGTCGCCGGCCCCAAGACGCCGTGTGCTGTGGAATCCTTGCCCGAATAATATCGGCATTACATAAACGAATCGTAGAACTTTCGCATAAGCGTTCCGCCTTTACCTGCGCCTGTGTCTTCCCTTGGCCCCCAGCCACACGGCAAAAACAAGGAAGTCTGTAGAGGCGTCAGGTCGAACCTGCCCCGGATGTTAACTCAACAGCCACCTCAATCCCCACCACACGCCCTACTGACCTGCCGGTCCACAGAACAGGCGGTCAAAATCGCACTTTGCTCGATTTCCGCGACGCCCTAGAATGCCGCTGGCGCAACGTTTCTTGCCTGATCACTGTCATCCCAGCACAAGGCACAAGCGACCGGCCACGTTGAACCGAACCGGCAGCCACTCCGCACGACCGAATCCTTTGCAACGTCCATGACACGCCAGAACGGCTACGCTCGGCAATACGATCAGCCTGCCCCAGGACCTATCCCCCATGCGGAACATCATCCTGCTTTCGATTCTGGCGGGTACCGGGGTGGCATTGACAGGGTATTTTGTCTGGCTCGTAATTCGTGCGGTTTACCAGGTCTATCGCGACTGGCGTCTGGGACACGAACTGGCTGCGCTGCAATCCGAGGTCACAGACTGGAGAGCACGTCGGGCCCATGCCAATCGAGATCGCCTCAACACTGGCTGTGACCACCAGTTTGAAGATGGGCCCGGTTCGACATTCCGACGGGTTTGCCGCCACTGCGGACTGGAAGCAGAACGTACTTCGGAAGTCTGCGACCATCACTGGAGACAACTGGATTCCCCAATACCCCGTAGTTCATGTGATGCGTGTGGCCAGGAGATCGAAGGCTTCCTGGGGATGCCATGCAGTCCTGATCTAGCTGCCAGCGACCTGAACACCGCCGAGAACCCAAACGAAGGTTGACCTGCCGGTGAGTCACCGCCTAGCAGTGCCAGAAAGCGAATAGGCCTCGCGTGCTGTTTCCCCCAGAATCCAGGCTTTATCCTCAGCACTGAAAAACGGGATCAAGTCTTTGATGATCAGTAACTCATAAAAGTTAGCGTAGATCATGCGGCGCGGTCCAAACACGTCGTAGACGCGTCGCAGATAAGGCCACATGTCGCGAAACGGCAATCCTTGCCTGGAGGGATTGTGGAGCGATGTCCGTATATAGACGTTGCTCAATGGCTGTAAGCCAAGAATAAGGTCGATTCCCTCCTCGTCCGGCCGACCAAGGTCGATCATCGCAAAATGATCGATGACGACTTTAACTCCAGGAAATCGACGGGCCATGTCAGCCACCTGACCCAATTGGTGCGGTTTGAGAAAAATATTGAACACCGCCCCCAAGTCCTGGGCCTTTTCCCAGAGTGGATAGCTGACGGGATCATTTAACCAAGTGGTCTCCGGGTCGTAGATAGGACTGAGGCGAAGCCCTGCCAACCCGGCCTCCATAAGGGACTCGAGACGCATGGGATTCAGCGGATCGTCTGGGCGGTACAAACCGGACCCAACTAGCAACCCGATTCCGGAAAATCGCTCAGGATCAGTACGCACACAGTGGATCGTGTACGAATTATCGGTGCCGTAGTAACACACCTGGCTGATGACGACCTTGTCAACACCATGGACTTTCATCTCAGCCAACAAGTGTTGTCGCGAGTAATTGCGCTGCGGACGGCTGTTGGGACAATTTGAGTACCTCGCGTTCATCGGGAAACGTGGATTGTCCAACACCCAGGCATGCTCGGCTCCGTTGACGATCGACAGTTCGGGCTCCTCTCGCAATGCTGACCAGGCATGCTGCGGCACAGCAAGTGCCCCGAACCCGTTGGCTGTGTATTCGATAAATTCCCTGCGGCGCATTTTGACTTTGACCTCCAGTTGCTGGCGAAGCCCACCACCACCCAATCCGAAAAACCGACATAACCGTTCCAAATTATGGCCCCGAGGATCAACTCGCTGGCTGGCAGCGACTCGTTGCCGTCCTGTCCCCCTGGTGAACGAACATCCTTCAAGCCATCCAAATTACTCGACGATACTTGACAGTGATGCGCTGCGCACAATTCACTCTCCGGAATCGACTCATGTCTACCTCCAAAACGTTCGTGCTGGCCTCTAGTTTACTCGGCATTCTGTACAGCGGACTCGCTGTCGGCCAGTACAGCAACAGCGTGACTGAAGCGCAAAGTTCCTTCCATCGCACCAGCGCAGAGCAGGCGGGCAGAAAGCAACAAGAGAAACTGGCGACTACGGCGCCGCTCATTTTCTGGCAACAACATCGCCTGCCGATCCCCTTTAATATTAAAACGACCACTGACGCCAGAGAAGTACAACTGCACGTCTCTTCGGACCAGGGGGCACACTGGAAACTCTACGATCGCAAGGTCCCAGCCGCGCGTCGCTTTCTATTTCGTGCGCCCCACGATGGCGAATTCTGGTTCGCTTCCCGTACGCTGCACCAGGAAGAGGAAGAGCAGGGGACGACACGCGAAGCTCAACGCCCTGAATTGCGTGTCGTGATCGACACTACCAGACCTGTTTTCAAGATGACGTCTATGGTAAATCCATCCGGGCAGGTTCAAACCACCTGGGAAATCTCCGATGCGCATCTGAAGACAGCCTCGTTTCAATTACAGTACCAGCCATTGGGTGAAACGAACTGGATTCCCATTCCGCCTGGCCAACCAGCCACATCCGTCAAACAACGCTGGAATGGCCAAAAGCTCTGGTGGCCTGAAACCAGGTCACGATCACTAGTACTACGCGGCACAATCGAAGATGAAGCTGGGAACCAGGCCATCCAAACAGGTCGACTTTTCCTGCCTGCCGTCGCGTTACGGCGGCCACCTACAAACTCCATCGCCGGCAGGCTACCGAAATCGCAAGCAACCAACGCCGATCACGCTCCTCCGCCATCAGCCAGCGCCAGCGAATCCATTGCTGCCGCTCCAGCCACTAGCCGTGAACGACTTCAATCCTGGGATGACGACACCGACGGCGAAAAGTTCATTTCGACGACAGTTCCGCCGGAAACCAAACGCCTCAATTCCGGCGGCCCGGCATACTCGGCCGAAACCGATGAAAACTCCCTGCGGCATGACCGATCAGCAGGCAATCCCGTCGCAAGGAATCAAACCGCCCCTTCCCGAACCTACCGTGCGCCGTCAACCGGAGTCCAACCGGATATCGCTCTGCAGAAGACAACTGCCTCGGAGAGTTGGGACGCCCGCCCCGACACCGCTTACCAACCCGATAGCAATCGACACAACGCATCCGCGAAAACATTGCCTGGCCCTGCGGCACCCGGTACAGGGACGGGTAACTGGGCCAATACTCCGGGCACCCCTTACCAACGCGACAACAATCGATCCAACGATTCCCCCGAGACCCTGCCCAGCACTACGCCCAACTCAACCGGGACACGCAGCTGGGAAACCGCCCCCGATACCTCCTACCAACCCAACAGCGAGCGACGCAACGAAGCCGCAGAGACCCTGCCCAGCACTACGCCCAACTCAACCGGGACACGCAGCTGGGCCAATACTCCGGGCACC
>PBOG01000047.1 GCA_002724245.1 Planctomycetaceae bacterium | reverse complement strand
TCCCTACGTAACCTGTAAAGCTTGGGCAATTGGTGATGGCGAAACAGGACAAGTGCTGTGGCAAGACGCTGCCAATCAGCGTCTTGACATCGCCAGTACAACCAAGATCATGACCGCTTATGTGATCCTGAAAATGGCCCAGAATAACCCGGGATTACTGAAAGACAACGTCGTATTCTCTACCGCCGCAGACAAAACGCCCGGATCCACCTCGCGCATTCGTGCTGGCGAATCACTACCTGTAGGCGAACTCCTCTATGCACTATTGCTCCCATCCGGCAATGACGCTGCGATCGCGCTTGCAGAACATTTTGGACGTCGGCTACTTTCAGCAACTGACATTCAGCAAAACACCACTCCGCTAAGCCGTTTCGTCACAGAGATGAACCGCATGGCCCAAGATCAACAAATGCACAACACGCAATTCAAGAACCCACATGGCCTTACTGAAGAGGGGCATCTGAGCACGGCGCATGATCTGGTCAAACTCGCCTATGCAGCAATGCGACTGCCCGAATTCCAGAAACGCGTCGCCTGTCGCCAGCGTGGCAGCACCGTGACAGGACCAGGCGGGTACCGCCGCAATATGCTCTGGAAAAATACCAACCGGCTATTGGCAACCGATGGTTATCGCGGCGTTAAAACTGGGACGACAACCGCCGCCGGCGCATGCCTGGTGTCAATGGGAGAGCGCGGCTCCGGTGCGATGTTTGTGGTCGTGCTCGGATCGAGTTCATCAGCTTCCCGCTATACTGACACCCGCAACCTTTTCCGCTGGGCCTGGCAACAACGCACTCGGAAATGATTTCCGGATGCGCATTTTCGCCCGGCAATTTATCGCGAGCACATAATAGCGGCCGGTCCAACGTGAATGACCGGCAGCTTGATCACGGACGGGGCTGTTGATTGAAATTCGGCATTGAAAGGGTACCAATAACGCGTTGCGCATAGTCAATGAGCGAACCCGTAACCACACCAGACTCCTCGCTCAGCAGATAACTACAAAGCCGCGCGACGTCAACTGGCTTGATCAATCTGCCAAAAGGCGAATCAGACTCAGCAACGTCTAACCAATCCTCTGGGCGCCCCATTTTGCGTTGCACATCATGCTCGGCAGGCGTATCGGTCCAGCCCAGGTTAATACCGTTTACACGAATACGGTCTTCGCGCAATCCATTTGCGGTATTCTTGGTAAACGTCGACAAAGCACCCTTGGTAGAACTGTAAGCGCAAATGAATGGGAGACCACAATAGGCTGCAACCGATAGGATATTGACAATGGAACCCGCAATCCGCTCTCGCTTCATAATGCGGACTGATTCTTGAGTCAATACAAATGGTGCCCGAACGTTGACGGCAAACAAGTAGTCCCAGAATTCAACTGACGTATTGTCGAGGTCTCCCCGATTCGTGTCGGCAGCCGCATTAACGAGCCCATCAACGCGACCAAAACGTTCATTGCAAGATTGCACGACTCGCCGACAGTCGTCGACGATGGAAAGATCCGCAGGAACATAAACGGCGGCACAACCTGCCGCCTCTATTTCGTTCGCGATTCTGGTGCCTTTCTCTTCCTGCCGGCCACATAGCACCACGCCTGCCGCCCCAGATTCAGCGGCATGCCGAACTACCGCTTCGCCTACTCCCTGCGTACTTCCAGTGACAATCACCACTTTGCCATCAAGCCTTGACATAGTTCACCTGTTTCCCCAACAAACACACTTGCATGAATTTTATCTACCGGAAAAACCGAGCCCGCGCACGGTTTGAGAGCGCTGTGGTAAAGCAGCTGATCAGTCTTTACTTGAGGTCAGGTGGCTGGCTCGCCAAATGTACCATTGCTTCTCGCACGCGACCGACTTGAGTTTTCTCCAGAATCAAGTAGCGATGGCCGCCATCAGGGCGCGATTCAAAAACCGTATTGCCGTCGTCCTCCACGGTCACTCTGCCTGCTTCAGAGAGCGCAAAATAGCCCCTCTCTGGGTAGGCTGCATAAAGCACACTTGTGAGGTCCCAGGTCGGCCGGTGATGCGGAGCTGGCTCATACATCAAATACGATTCGGCAAGGGGATGGTGTTCAACGTAAGAAAAATCTCGCTCTATGCTCTCTGCCGGGTAACGAACGGCATACCCGATTTCAAAGCCACTGAACACGATCGGTGCCGGCCACTCCGACACGAGTTTTCGAGCATGTTCCAGGTCCTTGACAACGTTGTATTCCAGAAACCTGCGGCGACCATCGATGGGACGAAAAGCTCCTGCCATCATCGACAGAAGCCGAACTTTGCGACGAATCAACTCCGGCCCCTTCAGAGGGGATTCGGCATCTGGCTGCGAACTGATTAATTGCGCAAGATTGGTCGAAAAACCAACCTGCACCACTACGACCGAACGATCAGGCTGATTATGAAGTACCCGTCGCAACAAGCTTACAGCAGACGGCGGCTTCTGCAGATCAAAAGGATAACGCCTTTTGCCTTTATCTCGCTGATCGACCATTGGCAGAAACTTACCAACCTCGGGCGTAACTCCACCGGACACGACGCCAATGGGGATATCTCCCCGTCCGTAAAACGTGTTAACCGCATCAACCAACGCCGCGGCCGATGGGTGATCCTTGGTTACGGTTACGGCCAACAGACGACAAACACCGCGACTCTGTAGCGCGTGCAGCATTCCTAACGCCAGCACATCATCCACGTCGTTACCGATATCCGTGTCAAGTATGACTGGTATCGGTTCCCTGGCGAATACGTCAGCAAACCCCAGGCCGACCAAGCCAACAATCAACAATACCGTTCCTGTTCGCATCTTCATTCTGGAAGTCCATTTATTCTTTGCAAATCATCTCAGAAAATGTCGCAACCTCGCACTGGGAGAGACAGGCAACGTCCCTGCGCGCGCAACAAGAAGTCAATACAATGCCAACGCCAGCTTGCGACGATACTCGCCAATCAAATCGTCATCTTCAGGCAATATACGAAAAATGTCGATCATCAACTGTCGCGAGTTCTCACCGAATCCGTGACGATCCTGCTGAACCACCGCAAGACAAATAGCCAGAGCTTCTGCGTATTCCTTTTCGCCGGACAACGCCTCAGCTAGTTGCCACTGCAACCCCATGTCAGCCGGTTCGTTTGCAACTTCTCTTCGAATGGACTCTACATCTGATGCTTGCCGATTGCGCATCTTCAGCACTGCCATCAACTGCTGGGCTTCGGGCTCCAGGAAACCGCGTTGCTCTAATTGCTCCAGCAACTCCTGGCACTCTTTCTCTTTGCCCTGAGCCAAAACAACTCTGCCCAAGCCAATCGTCAATTGAGCATCGTTAGGCTTTTCCGATATCAAAGACCGATAACGTACTTCGGCTGCTGCGGGATCTGCTTCTTCAAGAGCTTGAACTTCGACAATGGCATGATGTTGAAACAAACGTTCGAGCCATCCACGTATCTGATCCTCCGGCAGAACGCCATGAAAGACATCGACGATCTCGCCACCACTAACTGCAAAGACTGCAGGAATCGAACTGACCTGAAACTCACTGGCAGCCTCGGCAACTTGCTCCGTATCGGCTTTTACGAGAACAAACTTGCCTGCACCTTCCGTCGCCAACTTTTCCAATACCGGGGCCAGCATCTTGCATGGCGCGCACCACGCAGCCCAAAAATCAACAACCACTAACGTCTTCTTAGAACGTTCAAATACATCCTCTTGAAAAGATACCTGCGTCGTGTCGACAATCCACTCTGACCGTTCGTTATCCACATCGTTCATAATTCTCAGTCTCAGCGGCATGGAGTTTTGATTATTCCTGGTGCTGTGAAGAACAGTTCTCCGCGATCATTGGCCGACAACAACCTCGGTTTGCAGAAAAAAACGCCGAGGGCGTCACTTTCCACGCAGTACTGCGCAATCCGCTACGACGCACCAATTTGACCGTATGCTTATCACGTCGCGTCACAGAATTCAACGACCACAACTGAACTCCTCGCTGCAACTCTCGGGCTGCCAGACTCAACCCCAGCGCAAGACAAAGCGTACCCCGCAGAAAATCGCACCAAATCCACAGCTTCCCTCGCCCAAACGCACTTCTTCACAGGCAATACTGCAGACCTACTACAGCAAGTTGCTAATTCTGGGATGGACTGAAGGATTGCGCCGGCTATGCTTTCATTGACAGAAAATGCAACCGACACAACTGCTGTGCGCACGTAGTTTTTACGGACTCTAGTGGCCGCAACTCCCGCGACAGGAACTGAAGATGTCAAACAGAACAAGATGTACCTCGTCCACGATGAACCTGTTTCTGTTCCTCGTTGGATTGACTTGCGCGTGGCTCTGCCTCACCACAAATGCGCCAGCAGCCAAAGCGGACAACCCTCAACCAAATGTCATTGTGATCTTCATTGACGACATGGGCTACGCGGACATAGGACCGTTCGGCGCCGACGGCTATAGCACTCCGCACCTGAATCGGATGGCCCGCGAGGGGATGCGTTTCACCGATTTCGTCGTCTCTTCCGCAGTCTGCTCAGCATCACGAGCAGCGCTGATGACTGGCTGCTACCATCGCCGAGTAGGAATCAGTGGAGCGTTGGGACCTTCCGCGAAGCACGGAATCAACGCCAGCGAAGTAACCCTGGCCGAAATATGCAAGCAACGCGGCTATGCAACGGCGTGTTTTGGAAAATGGCACTTGGGTCACCACCCCAAATTCCTGCCATTGTCCCATGGATTCGACGAGTACTTCGGTCTTCCGTATTCCAACGACATGTGGCCATTACACCCTACGATGGGCGACCGTTTTCCAAGATTGCCACTCCTGGAAGGAAATCGCGTAATCAACACCAACGTCCTGGGAACGGATCAGGAACAACTGACCACACAATACACTGACCGAGCTGTCAATTTCATCACACGACATCGTAACGAACCGTTCTTCCTTTATCTTCCACACAGCATGGTACATGTTCCGCTTTATGTGTCAGATAAATTCAAGGGCAAAAGCGAAAACGGGCTGTTCGGCGATGTTGTCATGGAAATTGACTGGTCTGTCGGCCAAATTCTGACCACCTTAAGACGTCTGAAATTAACTGAAAAAACTCTTGTCATTTTCACGTCTGACAATGGACCCTGGCTCAGCTATGGAAATCACGCCGGTTCGGCCGCACCTTTGCGCGAAGGCAAGGGAACTGAATTTGAGGGCGGCATTCGAGAACCAACACTCATGTGGTGGCCCGGCAAAATTCCAGCAGGCACAACTTGCGAAGAGCTAGGATCAACCATCGATGTTTTGCCTACGGTCGCGAAACTGATTGGCGCCAAACTCCCTGACCACAAGATCGACGGGAAGGACATCAGACCGCTCATGTTTGCCCATCCGAAGGCGAAATCACCCCATGAAGCGTTCTATTGCTATTACCGCGGTGGCCAACTACAGGCAATACGCGATCGTCAATGGAAGCTCCACTTTCCCCACCCCTACCGCACTCTTGCAGGGCGCACCGGAGGTAGTCAAGGAAAACCCGTTCAGTACAGCCAGGCCAAAACAACCTTGGAGCTCTACGATCTCAAGAACGACGTCGGTGAAACAACCAACCTCGTTGACAAACATCCCGGAATTGTCCGCAGGCTTCAGGAATTCGCTGCAGCAGGCCGTGAAGACCTAGGGGATCGCCTCAACAATCGCCGAGGAAAGGGAATCCGCCCGGCAGGAAAACTGCAACCGGGCGACGCAAAACTCGTCTGGTAAACGCATCGCCGATGCCTAACCAGGCTATTCCGACTCCAGCGCCTGCCGTGACAAAATCTCACGAGCAGTTCCTCGACGAGGCCATGTCTCTGCCACCGCGTACTTGACTTCAACCGGTACACACGGAAAGCGGGGTTATCCAGTCTGCAACTGGCTCTCAATCTGGCGAATTGCGTCGGAAACCTGACAAACCGATCGCCCCAGGCGAATTGAGCTACCCGCCGAAACCCAGCCGTCTACTTTTTGCTGTGCAGAAATTACGGTACTGTGCGCGCGATTACCAAAGAAATCGCCAATCTCTGAATATGCGGCACGTGTGTATTTGCGAGCCAACCACATTGCGAGCATCCGAGGTTGTGTGATCTTCTGTGTGCGACGTTCGGACTTCAATTCACAAGGTTCCAACCCGAACAGGCCACACACCGCCTTACTGATGTCTGTCAGCCCAACAGCACGATGCATTGTCGAAAATACGTCTGCCAGTGTGGCTTCTGCCAATTCGCGTGTGACCGGACAACCAAGCGCTTCGCTGGTCAAATTCAAACGGTTCATCGCCCCTTGTAACTGGCGTACATCACCACGCATCTGCTCGGCCAACATTTCCAACACACCGCTGGGTACCGATAGCTTTCGTTCTTGAGTGAGCTGATGCAAGATCGTCAGACGCGTACGGAAATCGGCATGCTCCATTCCACAAACAACGCCGCCAGACATTCGGGCAATCAATTCTGGCCCTAACTCTGACATCTGTGACGGTGGACGGTCCGCAGCCAATACCAGCTGCCGTCCCTGGCGACTGAGCTCATCCATCGTATGTTGCAATTCCACCATCGTCGCCCGCTTGCCCGAAAAAAACTGCACGTTGTCGATCAAGAGCAAGTGCACATCTCGATATTTGCGACGAAAACTGGGAAGCCCACTACCTCTCAACGCTTCCAGAAAATAGGTAGTGAATTGGTCTGCTGAAAGGTAAATCGCCCGAACGACTCCGCGTTTCTGACGGGCAGCGAGTTGGATCGCACGTAGCAAATGCGTTTTACCGCACCCGGGAGGACCGTAAACCAGGAGCGGAGAAATCGTACCCACTTTACGCAGCATGGTCGTCGCGGCGGTAACCGCTACTCGATTGTGATCGCCAACCACGAACGAACTCAAAGTGGGCCGCTTGGATAGACTAGGCACCCTGGGGGCTTCGTCGCCAGTGGTCATCAACTCTGGCTCTGAAGGACTATCCTGGGCCATCGCCTTGGGATGCACCGTTGGAAAAGAACTAGCAGTTCGGGTCGGTTCCAACGAGTCGTCAATATTGAACGATACCTCGACACCCGGTTTAACCACGTGCGCCGCCGCCTGCTGAATCTCTAAGCGAAAGCGGTTTCGGAGGCGATCCAAGGTAAACTGGTCAGGGGCGAACACAGTCAATACCAACGACCGCAATTCAAAGCGCACGCCACCGAACCACACTTCATAGCGTTCACGGCCGAGACGGTCCACGAGAAATTCTCGGAAACGATCGATATCCTTATCGCTGCTCTTGTACACTTCTGAACGCATCCTTCGCGCACTGACACCGTGGGATTTGGCTACGAAAAAGCGTGCCCCCACAAACCAACGACCGCTCCATCGAAGAGATTCCCACAAGCACGACGCGAGTTCTTGGATTCACGCCAAATGTGCTATGGGGAGGCCGATTCTACGCGTGCTAGCAGCAATGTCAATCAAGCCGGCGCAAAGTCGAAATGAATTGGCCAACGCGCAAGTGAAAATCGTGTTCCCTGGGCATTTCCGGGCTGATTATGGCGTTGGATACGAAGTGGAAAACTTGTCTGAAAAACGCAAAACGACTTCGGATCCCTGGAAATCGCATGCTTCTGCCAGTCCAAAGTCAGAGTCCTTGCGCCGTCCAGCCACCGTCCACTGGAAGATCGACACCTGTGACGTAACTGGAAGCATCAGAAGCCAGGAAGAGGCAAGCCCCCACCAGATCTTCAGGGTCACCCCAGCGACCGAGCAAGGTACGCGAGGTCCTGGCCTGTCGCATTGCCTCGTCCTGGTAACTTCGCTCAGTCATTTGAGTTCGGATGTACCCGGGGCAGACTGTATTGACGCGAATTCCGTCGGAGCCAAAATCCCGCGCCATCGCACGACTTAATTGGCGCAGCCCACCCTTTGCAGCCTGATAAGAAGGATTATCGGGAAAGCCAAGCAACGCTCCAATACTCGCAATATTAATGATCGAGCCGCTGCCTTGACGCTCCATGATTTTGGCAACGGCACCTCCCAATATGAACGCTGCTTTCAGGTTTACCTGAAGTGTCAAATCCCAATTCGCTTCGTCTTGATACGGGTCTGCAGCGACCGCTGTGGTTCCTGCGTTGTTAATCAAGGCATCTACTCGGCCAAATCGTTCTTCGGCTATCCGGGAAATCTGACGTATTTCACTTGCTTCGGCAAGGTCGCAGGCAACGACGGCCACACGGCCTGGCGCCGACGCTGCCAGCTCAGCCATCGATTCTTCCGAACGCGCCGTACAAACCAACCTGGCGCCACGTGCAATGAATCCTCGCGCTATCGCCTCACCAATTCCACGGCTCGCGCCGGTCACAATGACTACTTTGTCGACAACAGAAAACAGATCTTCCATACCTCACCCCTCCAGGATCACGATGACCTCTTGGCTGCCACTCTCGTAGAGGCATTGGCACAGCGAATATCCGACAAACACCTCTGCGCCTTGGTTTATTGAACAGTGTATATCCTTCGCCGACATTCCATGTACGACGGTATTGCATCAATTACAAACGTCGGAAGAGGCATTCAAGCCAACAAACGCAGCAACATTCCGGCTGTGACTTTTCGATTGACCTCAAGCCACGGGAGTTTTGTTTGGTTCCACAGCCTGTCATCGCATCACACACGGACAATATCTCAAGCCGCCCCGCAATCAGCCTGCTACTGGAAAGGTAACCAGTCATTCATCCAGAAACGACCGAATCTCAACCTTGCCACTGGATGCTGTCGAGCGCCCGTTGGAGCTGCTGCTCAGCCTTCTCATCACTCTCATAGAAAAGGCCAATGAATGAAAACACACGCAACCCGCGCCGAAAACACACAACATGCTTGCGCATTTCGGTACCACTTATTTCCGCGACATATGTCATTCGAGTCGCGGAATTACCGTTGACCTTGATTTCCGTTGGATCTTTCTGAGAGCTCCACTGCTTACTGCCATGTGACGGTCCAGAGTGGTAGCGATGCAAGTCAAACGGCTGTTCTTTGTCAAAACACAAGATCTCGACGGAGGCGCCTTGAACCGGTGTACGCATTCTCCATTGTGCCAAAACGATCTCACGTTCAATCTGAGTCGGCAAGACTGCACTTGCGGAACAGGTCCACCCAGTCGGAACCAGAAACTTGAGACCTGCGTCTTCATTTGTGTAAACCGCTGTATCGCGCAAAGCGGGTGCACTGGGACGTGAATCACAACCGACCACTAGCAAAGCAAGGCTTGCAATAACGGTTGCAAAACTTCTGGCCATAGACTCCCGTGATTCGGCGAAAGCCATAATCTGTCTCCAGGTAACCGTGTCGTCAATCAATTGAAAACGACTGTGGTTCGCGCCCATTTCTCGTTGCCAACGCGTGCAACACCTCCATCGCGACACCATTGGTCACGGCCTTTACCGCACCATCTGCAAACAGAAAATGAACAAGGTCATTATGACCCGAAAAGAAATCGTAAGGTTCGCTATAGGTACTGTTCAAGGAACGATTACCAATCCTTGCCAAAACCATTGCTGGCGCCTTTTCGGTGATCGCTACAAACACGGGTGCGCCGGTTGTGGTCCGACATGTGCCACCGGTCAACACTCCCGCCCAGGGCGTCTGAGTCAACATCGCGCCGCGTTCGCCGATCGCAATAGTGTTACTCAAACCATCACGAATATCTGCTCTTCGCCACCGGCTATTGCGCTGAAAAAGACCATTACCAAGGTGTGGCTGCGTGTTAATCAAACCGTACTTTCCAAAACAGGCCGAATAACTATTCGTAGCCGCACTGGCGAGTACTTGATTACCTTCGTCAAACACCTGGTACACACCAATATGGGTATCAGAGGGGCAGGAATAGATGGAAAGCGGCATCTCACGCACGGCCGCACTACCGGGCGACTCTACGGACAAGTGGAACGGGATCTCACTGTACAGATTCCTCTGTTCCAGGTACGGCAATATCAAGGCAGCCCAACCCCATCCAGGCCGACTTGGCTCAATCGAAAGCGACGGGGGAACAGCATCAAAACGCAAAACATCCGTATCGCCTGGCGTCGGTGAGCCATTCGCATTACCGGGCCGACTGGCAATGTAACCGGAGGGAAAAGTGCGCAAGCTATCGTGGTACATCTGCAGAGCCAGTCCGATCTGGCGCAGATTGTTCTTGCAGTTTGATCTCCGCGCCGCTTCCCGGGCCATTTGAACAGCGGGAAACAGGAGGCTCGTCAGGATGCCGATTATGGCAATCGACGTCAGCAGCTCGACGAGTGTGAACCCGGAGGAACGTCGCATCACACGCATCCCCTCACCAAAGAAACGAGAATCAAAACGCCAGTACAAATCCTCTCAGCACGCACGCTTTAGCGAGCATCAGCATCGTCACAAATTACACCCCAGCTCAACCAAACACGACTCATTCGTAGCGGGATTACCGTTGGCTTTGCGATCATAGGAAGCTCTAGTTACACTGTCAAGAAAGGCTAGTTACTGGTGCGTTTATGGACACTTCAAGTGCTCAGACAGGCAATCAATTCGCACTGGCAGTGATTCCCATCCTGCCCAACGTCACTCTTCTACTGCTGTTAATCCCCGGCTTGTGCTTGTCGTTGCTGGCAACCGTGTTTTCGTTACGACACCAAAGCACCCGAAAAGCAGTGATGCTGGTCCTGTGGCGCAAGAAAGCCCTAGCCCTGGCTGGTCTGGCTGTTCTACTCGGAGGTATCGCAAGCTTCAGATACTTCTATGGCGAGGAACAACATCATCCCGTCGCCACACGACCACCTGATTCCATACAAGACTGGCCGATGCATCGCGGTGGTCCGCTTCGACATGGTTCGCTCGCAGGAGAGGCCGGGCCAAGCCACGGTGGACTTCAATGGACATTTCGCCCCGGCGATCAATTCTATGCCTCCGCAGCCACAGACAATCACTTTGTCTACACCGTCGGATGCCGCAATAACCGCGGCCGCATCTTCTGCCTGGAAAGCCAAACGGGTTCGGTGGTCTGGAGTGCTGCACCCAGTGGATATGCCGCCACCTTCTCTTCGCCCGTCATCTCAGGCAATTTCCTGGTGGTTGGTGAGGGTCTGCACCACACTCAATCTGGCCGCGTTGTATGCGTCGATCTGTGCCCCGGCCGTGAAGGAACCATTTTGTGGACCTACCAAACAAACAGCCATATTGAATGTACGCCTGTAATCAGCAACGACTTGGTCTATGTTGCAGCGGGTGATGATGGTCTGTATTGCTTACAGTTGAATTCCAAATACGCCGACCAACGCGTTGTCTGGCACCGCGCCGGCAAAGATTACCCGGATGCCGAAACCAGCCTGATTGTGCATGATGGCCTTTTGTATCTAGGACTCGGCGTCGGGGGCCGGGCACTCTGTGTGCTGGATGCCCTATCAGGACGCGAGATTAAACGACTGAAGATGCCCTTTCCTGTGTTCGGCCCACCTTCAGTCCACGCCGGGAAGCTCTTCGTTGGTATGGGGCAAGGTGACTACGTGACCCCAAACCAGAGCGCAGCGGGGCAGATTTGCTGCATCGACATCAACACGCTTAAGGTCGACTGGACCTATAAAACGCCGGGAACAGTACTGGGATCGGTTACGGTAATTTCAGGGACCAATGATCGTAAAACACCTGGTACTTTCTGGATCGCATGTGGATGTTCTAATGGCACCTTGCTGCTGCTGAATTCGGACGGAGAAGTCGCAGCGCAGATAGACACCAAGGCACCGATTCTGGGCTCGCCGGCAACCGCTGGAAATTGCCTCTACATTGCCAATAACGCCGGAGAGATTATGGGCTTAAAAGCCCCCTCACTAGAAATTTTCTGGCAGTTCCGACTCAAGTCTACCCTGCGCCAGATCAGCTCACCGATCATTCACGGCGGACAACTTTTTCTGGGAACAGAAACTACGGGATTTGTCTGTCTAGGGGATACAGCAGAAACAAGAGTGCTGCCTGGTGGTCACACCTCGTCTTCCCGTGAATTCCGCCAACCGTTTACTACTGACAAAGTAGAGTAACTTGCCACCCACGTACTGGCTGGCCAAATAAAATCCCATCCAAATCAAACAACACACGCACCCACAAACAGCTCCATCGGCCTGCAAAAGAGCGGTCCTGCTGCTCTTCCGGGCAATTGCACAAGCCTCAGGGCCAGCCGGATTTGCCTTTGAGTCGCTCTCTCTCAGCCTCCTTCACCGCGCGGCCCACATACACTTGTAAAATCAGATCAACCGAAACTACTACCCGATGTCTGGAGATACCTGTATACTGCCGCCCGCTGACAAGAACAAAAAAGAGGGCCCTTGTTCGCCGCAACAAGGACCCTCGTCGTTTGGCTGTTCAGAGAGCGGCAAGTTGCCTCACCGTTATCCGAAGACCCACAGCCGTAAAGATGGTATCGGGAATTGCTTCCGTACGACTTTAATTGCGGCCAACGGTGTAGGCTGAAAGTACCTAACTACTTTGAGCAATTGACTGGTTTATAACCATGGCGGTGGCAAAACTCGCTCTGCAAGACGGCAACATCTTTGTTGGATCGTCGTTTGGTGCGCCGGGTGAGGTTGACGGTGAGGTAGTTTTTAACACCTCAATGACCGGCTACCAGGAGATTCTGACGGACCCTAGTTATCGTGGCCAAATTGTCACGATGACCTACCCACAAATGGGGAATTATGGGGTCAATCCAGAAGATGTCGAAAGCCACAAACCCCACCTGGCAGGCTTTATTGTCCGCGAAAACAGCCGAATTGAAAGCAATTTTCGGTCGCACGGCAGTCTAGACGACTATCTCGCGCAGCATGGTATCGTCGGTATCTCGGGTATCGATACCCGGCGTCTCGTTAGGCACATTCGCAGCCAAGGCGCCATGGGTGGCGTACTATCTACGCTTGATCTGGATGACACTAGCCTGATCGCGAAAGCGAAAGCCAGCCCTGGCCTGGTGGGCCGGGACCTTGTCAAGGAAGTCCTCCCCCCAACATCCCGCCAGTGGGCGGAAGATTTGAGCAAGTGGGCAATCTTGCCAGAAACGGGTGACTTTTCCGATCGCGCAAGACCTGACGCAAACGGCTTAAATCCGCATGTGGTGGCACTCGACTACGGCATGAAATGGAATATTCCCCGCCATCTCACCCATGAGGGATTTCGCGTGACCGTACTGCCAGGCACCGCTTCTACGGAAGAGGTTCTGGAGCAGAAACCAGATGGTATTTTTCTTTCCAATGGGCCAGGAGATCCAGAGCCGCTTGCCTACGCAATCCAGACCATCCGCGACCTGTTAGGCACGCGTCCAATATTTGGGATTTGCCTTGGACACCAGTTGTTCGGTCTTGCCTGCGGGGCCCACACCTTCAAACTCAAGTTCGGGCACCGCGGCGCTAATCAACCGGTGCTTGATTTACGCAGCGGAAAAGTTGAAATCACTTCTCAGAACCATGGATTCGCTATCGACGAAGCGTCTCTGCCAGACTGCCTGGAAATCACACACCGCAATCTCAATGACAATACAGTCGCCGGGTTGCAACATCGGGAATTGCCTGCATTCAGTGTTCAATTCCATCCCGAGGCGTCAGCGGGACCTCACGACAGCCAATACCTCTTCCAGCAGTTTCGAGAGGCAGTTTGTAGCTCACTAACAAACGGATAGTTCACAATGGACCCGTTAACCGATCTTGAACTGCGTATCGGCCGTTTGCCTCGAGTTCCACTCGCCCATCTGCCAACACCGCTCGAACGATTACCCCGGTTCTCGGAATCTTTAGGCGGCCCGCAAGTCTGGATCAAACGAGATGATTGCACTGGTCTGGCAATGGGAGGAAATAAAACCCGACACAACGAATTTCTGATGGCCGATGCCGTAGAGGAAAACGCTGATTTAGTCGTATGGGGTGCAGGAGTCCAATCTAACAACTGCCGACAAACGGCTGCTTCCTGCGCTAAACTCGGCATCGCGTGCCATCTGTTGCTCAGTCGAGGTGGACATGGCCACGAAATTCAAGGCAACTTGCTGCTCGACCACATTCTGGGTGCAAGTTACGAAATCGTGGATGAATTAGTCGGCCCGGAATTAGATAAACGGATCGCCCAGACAGCTCAACTCTTCCGCGACCGCGGACGAAAGGTCTACAGTTGGGACCGGTCCACAGTTAAAGCCAAAGCTGCAATTAGCTACAGCCAATGCCTGATTGAGCTTACTCGCCAATTCAAGTCTCAGGAGATCGAACCCGCAGCTCTCTACATCTGCTCTGGGGGCTCTACCGGAGCAGGACTCGCGCTCGCAGGCAAAATACTCCAAATCACCTATCCCATACAGAACATACTGCCGATCCACTGGCCTTGGGACGAACAACAAGATCTTAGCCAGATCGCTAACGCGGCGGCTGATCTGCTGGAACATCCAGAGCGTGTTTTACCCGAAGAAATCAACATTGATGGAACCTATGTCGGCGANGGNTACGGCATCCCGACTGACGANTGCATGGAGGCAACTCAGCTGCTCGCNCGTACCGAAGGCATTCTNCTTGACCCGAGCTATACAGGNAAGGCGATGGCGGGGCTAATCGATCACGTCCGTTCAGNACGCTACGCCCCCGACCAANACATCATATTCGTCCACACTGGCGGNACACCCGCTCTCTTCGCGGGCGCTGATGATCTCGCAACAATGCTCACACCAGCAGAAAAGCCGCGGACTGCCCCGTGACCAAACGTGATCTTGTGTTCACTCGCTAACAGGTGCTCACAGCCATTGTTTCTGCAAGGCCCATCGGACCTCAAATGGCGGGCTCCCATAAAGTCCCATACACCACTTTCGCCGCTTTGATCGTCGCCCAGACCTGGATGCGATCTTCGACAGAAGATGGCACACTGAACTGAATGAAATCTGCAGGCGCACCAACTTCAAAAGCGCCGGACGCCGCGCCTATCAGCTGCGCAGGTCGCTGGCTCGCCAAATCAACGGCTGTTGCCAGGTCCATCTCCGCAAAACGCATGATATTGGCAATTCCAACTGTCAGTGGAAGTGACGCTCCCGCCAGGTACTGCCTTTGGCCTGCGACCACAATCCGACCATCGTCCAGGATCTCGATGTCGCCAACTGCCGAGTTCTGATAATGGCCGGGCGGCATACCTGCCATCCCCACCATATCGCTAACCAGTACACAACGATCCGTCGTTTTTCCGCGGACAAAACTCTTTACCACCGCGGCAGGAAGGTGGTGGCCGTCGACAATCAGGCTAGCTACCAACCGGTCTTCTGCAAGCTGGTCCCAGATATAGTTCGGATGACGGCGAATTTGTCCATGGGCTCCGTTTCCTAAATGCGTACTCATACTAGCGCCCGCGTCAACCGCCGCACGAATCTGCGAAGAGTCGGCACTGGTATGTCCAATCGCCACAACAACACCTGACTTCACCGCCTGTTCGATAAACTCCGCCGCGCCTTCGTACTCCGGAGACAAAGTAAGGATACGAATCCGACCTTCGGCAGCCTCCTGCAACTTTGCAAACTCGTCCCAGTCTGGCGCACGGCAGTGCCGTTGTGGATGAGCGCCGCGTGGCCCCTCCTGGGGAGACAAATACGGTCCCTCCAGGTGGATCCCTGGAACCCGCACTGAAACTTCCAGTGACCTGCCGCAGGCAGTTGAAATAGTCGACAACGCGTGGGTTAATGTGGCAATACTATTCGTTGTAAGCGTCGGGAGATATTGAGTCACCCCATCAGCATCCATCCGCAAACTGACTTCTTTGACATGCTCTATGGTCAAATCAGGATCTGTGAACTCCTGTCCTCCAAATCCATTCACCTGGAGGTCGACCAACCCGGGCCCAACCCAGGGAACATCTTGCGCCAAATCAACTAGATCTTCACGATCATGATCAATCTCTGCCACACGGCCGTCTACGCAACGTAGTGCAACCACCTGCTGGGTGTCATATCTCCGGCCAATGATCTCAACCATGTGCTCTCTCTATAACCAATCCTGATAACGAACATCGGTAAACAAGCGATATTGTACGTGGTTTCCGTGAAGTTGACCGTTCGCGCCGTCGACAACCGACCATCACCGGTCGCTTTCGTTTCAGCTGCTAGTCAAACGAACCTGCGCTTTCCTCGGCCACCATCAGCACGACTGCTCGAACCACGGGCCAGGGGCCACGAGCCTGCCAAATAAATGCACCACTAGAGACCGTTTGCAGCAAGCCTGAGACAGTTTTGTAGCAAGAAGGTACGCTCATTGCGAACAGGCAATGAGCGTAACGCAATCAGATCCGTTGACCAATCTTCGTTGTCGAGAAGATTGTTAGGTGTATTGCCGCAAGCTTAGCTGCAACACACGCATGGCAATGCTAGAGCCATTATTCGCCGGAACGGTCATTTGACGCTGGCAAACCCGAACCAAATCCATCCCAGTATGCGGACGTGTCGAGTTCGGTTGCTCGCCAGCCAGGCGTGTAATAACTCGTCGTGGGAGTTGCTCCCACCGCGGGACGAATTTTGGAATAATTGAGCAACTTCATCGTAGCAATACGGAAGCGACGACGGGCCGCGCGCCGCGCCGCATTCAGCCGCACCAGGTCACGACGCGGGTTACTTTGTGGTACAACCCGATCCGCCAACGATCTCTCATAGCGAGGTCCCTGAGCTGGCTTTACCTCAACCGATTTGGGCAATTCGATTACCGCAGGCTGCTCTTTATTCGAATCGGTGGCAATTTCAGCTCCCTCCACTTTCGGTGGGAGAACCAATTCATTTGGGTTAGCAAGAACTGACGTATCTGCTGGCGCATCTGGTTCTACTAAATCGCCAGCCTCTAGTTGCTCATCAATGGGAACTGGAGGCCTTTCATCAATCGAGTCGACTACCTGACCTGGGTCCAAGATTTCTGCTTTCTCATTCGAAACTGCAGGATCCGCCTCAGCGACTTTATTTGGCTGGTTCGCGGGAGGCTCCAAAGGAATTTCCTCTGGAATCTGAGCAACCAAAACTGTACCTATCAAAATCGCCAAAGAGAAAACCAACTTATGCATTGCGATCTCTCCTTGAGACGCTACGGCGCTGTAGCAGCTGCGCCAATCTCGAAAACACACAGCGCACCGAACGGGCAGGGGGGTGAGCCTATTTCAACCAAGGTTCGATTGGAGACGCAGTCGACAAAACCTCTCCATTCCTCTGATTCGGAACAAGAGTACTTCAAAGATAAACGCGATTGTCGACGGAAATGAAATCCTCAAGGCGCTGTGTTAAACCTTGCGGATTAGCCGATACGTACAGGCCGCAAAAGCCGCTTGTACTCTCTTCCACCATTTCCTTTGACAGCTAAGGCGTAGACTCGGCGATCCCTTTGCCAGACACCGACGTACCACCCCTGGGAATTCCAGTCCGCTGTGCGGGGTGGATAACTGGGCAAATTCATGACCTCGTCGGTTCCGACCTCAATAACAAACAAATAAAGCGACTCGCGCCGTGCAAACTCGTCGCTATAGACAACAGCATCATTACCGGCACCAAGAGAGATTGCCTGCCATCGATCCGGGTGGAAGTTGATTCTCGTATCTAACGAAAACTGGCCGACCTGTTGCTCGGTCAGCAACTGCCATTCCATCCCTGGCTTTACGATCCAACGTTCAACAGAAGCCAACAATTGACTTCTCGTTAGACGTCGGTCCGGTACAGATCGCCAACTCCCCAAAACCACCAATCCAATAACTGTCGCCAAACTCAACAAACCGGCACCCCATACGACATACCGCCGCTGCCTTCGTTGTGGAACCAGATTCAGCTCAACATCCCTGGAAACCACTTCTTGTTTATTGGCGCGCACACTTTCCAGCAATGCAGATGCGAGTCCGTCGGGAACCTCCCCATCGCGCACAATTTCCCCAATTGCCTTATCCCAGTTCTGACTACGCCGAAACGACTCAGCGTCAGCTGCAGAACCACGAACTCGTTTCGCCGCGTCTTTCAGTTCACCCTGAAATAAATCGTCCGATCCAGGACGGCATGCATCCATCTGCATCTGGCAATTGATCGTTTCGCTCATTATTACCTCAAAGTAGTCTCGTCAGTGGACAGAGACATTAACCCACTCTCGGTTCCCCACACGGTCGTGCGATGAGGAATCAATTGATACCGCAAACGTGCTTTGGCACGTGACAATCGACTCATAACAGTACCGATCTCAATCTCAAGTTGTGCCGCAATTTCCTTGTACGAACACTCCTCGAAATAGTACATCAACAAGACCAATCTAAATGTTTCGGGTAGCTCATTGATGGCTTGCTGCAATCGTTCGCGATCAATCTCATCACCCACCGGTACATTCTCGGGAATCTTGTCAATTTCCATCGCCATGCCAGTGGCGGAGATTTCTGTCCGTTTCCTGCAGGTCTTCAAAAAACAGGTGCGCAGCACAGTGAACAACCAGGAACGGGATTTGGTGGGGTCACGAATTTGGTGCAATTTCTGTTGCGCCAACAAGAATACCTGCTGCGTAAGATCTTCCGCATCCTCGACTCGCCCAGTAAGTCGATATGCATAGCGATACAACGTCGCGTGATGCTGGTCGATCAGTTCTTCAATATCCATTGTACGCAAACGAAGTCTCTCAAATCTGGATCTTCTCTGGCGCCAAACAGCAAAGACCGCTGGAAGTGCGGTCAGCTGCAGCCTGTCTCTGACCGAACGGATTTTCCCTGTATATGTGACCCATCAGTTCCCAGGATTATTCCCCACAACTTGTGCATTAAACAGACATTCCCTGTAAACCGTAAGCAAAACGACCGTTCGAACTCCGAAAAACGCCTATTCGCGTCAATCGGGGTATCCAGTCAACGCTTCTTCGGCCTGGGAATACGGGAACCTTTTGCAACTCGCCTGCGGCGACCTTTGCGACGTGGAGAAGCCGCGCTCCGTCGGTCACCTCCCTTCCTGTCGGCCGGCTCGCGCAACTGCGTAATCTGATCCCGTAGTGAAGCCGCTCGTTCAAATTCCAGCGACTCGGCCGCCGCCAGCATTTCTGTCTGCAGTTCCTGGATCAAGTCTTCCGTCTCAATCTCACTTTCTTCATGCCGTCCAACCGCGGCATTAGCTTCCCGATGCGCTTCCGAGACGGACTCAATTCCCGACTGTATCTCTTTGCGTATCGACTGCGGAGTAATTCCATGTCTGGCATTGTATTCCTCTTGCAAAGTACGGCGACGGCGAGTCTCTTCGATCGCCCGTTGCATCGAATCCGTCACACGGTCTGCATAGAGAATTACTTTGGCGTTGACATGCCGCGCGGCCCTGCCGATCGTTTGAATCAATGAAGTTTCGCTGCGCAAGAACCCCTCCTTGTCGGCATCCAGGATTGCGACCATGGATACCTCAGGTAAATCAAGGCCCTCGCGAAGTAGATTTACTCCTACCAACGCCTCAAACCGTCCTTCACGCAGTTCTTTCAGCAGCTCTACCCGTTCGAATGCGTCGAGTTCACTATGTAGCCACTTGCAGGTCACATTCTGTTCGTTCAAATATGCCGATAGATCTTCCGCCAAACGCTTGGTAAGCGCCGTAACAAGAACGCGTTCTCCGCATTTAGCACGTTCACGAATCTGCTCAAGTAAATGCGGAACCTGCCCCCGAGCTGGCTGAACTTCGATGATCGGATCAAGCAACCCTGTGGGGCGAATAATCTGCTCAACAATTTCACCACTACTCCGTTCTAGCTCATAGTCACCTGGTGTCGCAGACACAAAAACAGCCTGATTGATCTGTCCTTCCCACTCGGCAAACTGCAGTGGTCGATTGTCGAGTGCACTCGGCAACCTGAAACCGTGCTGAACGAGTGTTTCCTTACGACTGCGATCTCCCGCGTACATCGCCCGTACTTGCGGAATTGTGACGTGAGATTCATCGACAAACAGGAGGAAATCGTCGGGAAAAAAACTGTACAGCGTGTCCGGTGCTTCACCTGCTGAGCGACCAGAAAGTGGACGGCTGTAATTTTCGATACCAGGGCAGTGCCCCGCCTCGGTCAACATCTCTAGATCAAAGCGAGTCCGAGCATTCAAGCGCTGCGCTTCGAGAAGCTTCCCCTGATCACGAAACAAGTCAAGCTGCTGTTGGAGCTCTTCCCGAATCCGTTCCACTGCGGCTCCGATTCGATCTTCGGGCATTACAAAGTGTTTTGCAGGATAGATAAACATTTGGGGAAGGGACGAAATGGTCTCACCGCTTGTGGGGTCGATGATGGCCAGCTGCTCTACCTCATCGCCCCACAGCTCTATCCGGTAAGCAAACTCCTCGTACGCGGGCCAAATTTCAACGCAGTCACCACGGACGCGAAATTTCCCCCGTTCAAAACTTACGTCGTTCCGCTGATAATGGATGTCAACTAGTTTCATCAGCATTTCATCGCGGTCAACACTCTCCCCACGTATCAAGCTCACCATCAATTCCCGATAGTCGTCGGGTGAACCCAGCCCATAGATACAGGAAACGCTGGCGACGATGATCACATCCTTGCGACTGATGAGCGAACTAGTCGAGGCAAGCCGCAAGCGGTCGATCTCTTCATTGATGGACGCGTCTTTTTCGATGTAGATGTCGCGCTGGGGTATATAGGCCTCGGGCTGATAATAGTCGTAATAGCTAACGAAATAATGAACCGCGTTGTGTGGAAAGAATGACTTGAACTCCGAATAAAGCTGAGCCGACAACGTCTTGTTGTGCGAAATCACAAGAGTTGGTTTGCGGATCCGCTGGATTACATTCGCCATTGTGAATGTCTTGCCCGACCCGGTCACTCCCAACAAGACTTGTTGCTTGCGGCCGCGTTGCAAGCCGTCACAAAGGGCATCAATCGCCTGCGGTTGGTCACCAGCAGGTTCAAAAGAGCTTTCCAGTTGAAATTCCATGGCTAATCTGCCCGACAAGTGTGACTCAGGAGAGCACTCTGCTGACCACCGACCGGCAGATCCACCAGAATGTGACAACGCCTCTGCCTGGGGCGCAACTGACCGAGCCTTTTGCGCCAGCGCGAACGTGTGGTCATTGGGTTTGTTTCTTGGCCGCGGTCAACCAACATTAGCTCCGGCTTGCCAACGCTAACCAGGGGCTACCATTAAGTAACCGGCAAATCTCCGATACGACACCGCTTGGCCTCTCGAGCCTGGTCACCCAGCATGACCTGGGCCCCGGTCGAGAGAACAATACAAAGCCGATATAATAAGGTCAAAGGGTGCCCTCCGTCACGGGCACGCTGCAATGCAAGTGTCCGGGCCCCAGTCTGATTGGGCTGTAGCACGCAAATCGCTGAAGCCATTCGTACCAAGATACACTGGATCTACTGCTGCCATTCCGTTTCGGGCCGATCCAGGTGAGTTAAGGAATATCCATGTCTACTGAGTTTTCTTCCATACAGGCTGCTGTGAGTGCGATCGGTCGCGGTGAAGTCGTGATCGTAGTCGACGCCGAAGATCGCGAAAATGAAGGAGACTTTATCTGTGCTGCCGAGAAAGCCACGCCAGAAGTAATCAATTTCATGCTGCGCGGGCTCGGTGATTTCTGCATGGCAATTCTTCCGGAAACATGTGAACGCCTCGATCTCAAACCACTTGTTGATTCAAATACAACGCGACTCGAAACCGCATTCCTGACCCCTCTTGATCACAAATCTTCCAGGACAGGCATCACGGCCCAAGAGCGTTCCGACACTGTCCAGGCGATTGTTAGTCCAGCTTCAAACGCCAATGACTTTGTGCGACCAGGACACGTGCACTTGCTCCTCGCCAAAGAAGGGGGGGTACTGCGGCGAGCAGGCCATACTGAAGCAGCTGCCGATTTGTCGAGAATGGCTGGCTTGCAACCGGGGGGCGTTCTTTGTGAGATTCTAAATCAATCGGGTAATCGCGCATCACGTGACGAGCTTCTACAGATTGCGCAAACACATAGTTTGGAGATCATCTCGATTGAAGAGCTGATTGCCCACCGTCGCCTTAGTGAGAAACTTGTCAGTCGCGCAGCGAGTGCCAAACTGCCAACCCGGTATGGCGACTTTCATATCATTGTGTTTGACGTGATGTTTGAAGATCAGGAGCCTATCGCGCTGGTGATGGGAAACCCCAGCGAATCCAAACAAGCGCCTTTGGTTCGGATGCACTCCAGTTGTTTCACTGGCGACCTGATCCAGTCGCTCCGCTGTGACTGCGGTGACCAGTTACAAATGGCACTTGAAACCATAGGCCAAGAAGGCTGTGGTGTATTGGTCTACTTGCCGCAGGAAGGCCGTGGAATTGGATTGCGTGAAAAAATCAAAGCGTACGGCCTGCAGGACGATGGATTCGACACGGTAGAGGCGAATCACGCGCTCGGACACAAAGCGGATATGCGGGACTACGGGATCGGAATCCAAATCCTTAAAGATCTCGGTTTGTCTGACGTCCGGTTATTGACAAATAACCCCAAGAAAACAGAAGCCTTCAACCTGCGAGGATTTGACCTTCACGTCGTCGACCAGGTCCCGATCTTGCCGCCAGCAAACGAACATAACGCCCACTATCTGGCAACGAAGCGCGACAAATTAGGACACCGCCTGCCCAGCGACTCCGAGTGAGTTCAACCAACGGCCCGGCTGGCCTTGCCCCGACGCGTACGTGACTTCTAGTGGCACTATCTGTCGGTGCACAACATTGCATTGCTGTGCTTCGCCGTCGTGCGGTAACACAAGTTCAGCGCCGATTGACATTTCGCCGAGACACGTTTTCGCGAGACGCGCCTGCTGACCGCGCATTCCCGACTCGACGCCGGGGCTGACCAGATACATTTCGCGGCGTATCCGTCGGTTGCCCATAGAGCAAGGGTGGACTCCGAGTCCACCCTTTGGGCAATGATGGGGCAGCAAAACTGCGCTCGTGTAAATTGAGCGGATCGGTCCATTTCCATTCACGCTTTGTGAGTACAAGTGTTGTGCTCGCGGGATTGCGGACTGGATCGTAATTCGGCGGAAATATCTTCAGCGCCTGTGGGTAAAATACCTTATCGAAAATCACATGAAGCATTTTATACTCGGCAGCGTCATCCTGTCGCCGCGGAAATGCCTCAAGCCAATACTCACCTTTATTGGCTGCTTCTTGTGGAGTAATCACGTGCAACCAGTAACGTTCCTTGATTTTCGACGCGTCGGCAGAAAACAAGAACGGTAGAGGACCATCCGCCAGCCCTTTACCGACCATATTCGGAGGTAGCCGAATCTCCATTAGTTGCCGCGTTGGCGCATGCAACTGAAAAATGGACTTGCCGTTGCAAACCCAGTGTTCAAAACTCTCCTGATCCTGATCAACATATGTCGGTTTTTCTCCAGATTTTTTCGCTGGCCGATAGTTGCGCACACGTTCGACTTTAAACATGCCTTTGTTCGGTGATGAAAAACGGATCTTGCCGGAGCTAATGGTCTTCGCCTGCATAAGGCCTGTCTGCGCATCAACACCTGCACCAAACACAGGATCATACTCCCAACGTGTGAACTCACAGCGGAAACGCTGAACCTGGCTACTTGTCTTGGCCCAGTAGTCGACCAGTTGGTTGACGTAAAGCTCCTCACGTGGGGTGAGCGGCAGGAACGAGGGGGCTTGCGGCCGACGTACCG
>PBOG01000046.1 GCA_002724245.1 Planctomycetaceae bacterium | reverse complement strand
AAATCTATTTTGAAATCGTTTTTTGCTCTTGGTCTGTTGGCCGGTTTTACTGTCTCTGCAGCTGAATTGAATGTCTATTCGCACCGCCACTACGACTCGGATGCGATTCTGTTCAAGCAGTTTACCAAGGAAACCGGGATCAAGGTCAACGTGGTCAAGGGCAGTGCCGACCAGTTGATCCAGCGCCTCGCCAGCGAAGGCAAAAACTCGCCGGCCGACGTGCTGCTGACGGTCGACGCCGGCCGCCTGCACCGGGCCAAGGCCGCGGGCGTGCTGCAGCCGGTGAAATCCAAGGCGTTGGCAAAGAATGTCCCCGCCTCGATGCGCGACCCCGAGGGGCACTGGTACGGCATGACGGTACGCTCGCGGGTGATCGTCTACTCGAAGGATCGCGTGAAGCCAAGCGACCTCTCCACCTACGAGGCCTTGGCCAAGCCGGAGTGGAAGGGCCGCGTGGTCGCGCGCTCGTCCAGCAACATTTACAACCAGTCGCTGCTCGCCTCGATTATCGCCGCCGACGGCAGCGACAAGGCACTCGCATGGGCCAAGGCAATTCGCAAAAACATGGCCCGCTCCCCGCGCGGCAGTGACCGTGACCAGGCGCGCGCCGTGGCGGCCGGCCTCGCCGATGTCGCCATAATGAACACGTACTACCTTGGCATCCTCGCGAACTCCTCCGTGGCGGCCGACCGCGAGGTGGCCGCAAAGGTCGGGGTGTTTTTCCCGAACCAGGACGGTCGCGGAGCGCACATCAACGTCAGCGGCGGCGGCGTGGCGGTTGGCTCGAAAAATAAAAAGGAGGCGATTCGCTTTCTCGAGTTCCTCACCAGCGCCAAGTCGCAGGAGACCTTCGGGAACGTCAACCACGAGTACCCGGTGATCATCGAGAACAACAAGTCCGAGCTGCTCAAAAGCTGGGGATCGTTCAAGCCCGATGACGTGAACCTCTCCGTTCTCGGCGCGAAAAATGCCGAGGCCGTAAAGCTGTTCGACCTCGCCGGTTGGGAGTAACGTCCCGCCGGCTTGGCTGCATCACTCGTCAACAATGCGCAGCATCGACTGCGCCGGCTGGTTCGGGAGTTCCGTTTCAGGCTCAACGGCTGGACGTTGGCTGCCGTGTTGCTGAGTCTGTTCCTGTTTCTGCCGATGGCCGAAGTGCTGTGGTACCTCACCAGCCCGGCGGAAAACTGGGAACACCTCCGCGACACGGTTCTAGGCCGTTACCTCAAGGGCTCTGCCATCCTTGTTATCGGCACGGCGGGACTGTCGCTGCTGCTTGGCGTCTCGACCGCGTGGCTGGTTGCGTGTTGTGAATTTCCCGGCCGCCGGTTTTTTGAGTGGGCTCTCATCCTGCCGCTGGCCATCCCGACCTACATTGCCGCCTTTGCCTACTTCGACCTCATCGACCGGTTGACCCCGCTGCTCATTTGGGTGCGCACCAACATCAGCCCGGAGGCGATGACGTGGCTCAGCGACACGATGGTGTACCCGGTCACGACCGTCGTGCTCGCGGCGGTGCTGTACCCGTACGTGTACCTCGTCGCTCGGGCGGCCTTTTCGGGGCAGGGCAGCCGTTTCGCCGAGGCGGCGCAGACGCTTGGCCACGGACCTCAGTCTGTCTTTTGGTATGTGGCCTTGCCCCTCGCGCGCCCGGCGATTATCGGCGGTCTTGCACTGGTGATCATGGAGACGCTCAACGACTACGGCGCGGTGAAACACTTCGGCGTCCCGACTTTCACGACCGGCATTTTTCGCACCTGGGTCTCGATGGGTGACCTGCCGGGCGCACTGCGCCTGGCCGCCTGCCTAATGGTGTTGATCCTGTTCTTGTTACTGCTGGAGAAGTGGCTCCGCTTTGGGGCCAAGTTTCACAAAACCAGCCCGTCGGACCGTCCGTTTCAGCGTTATCCGCTTGGCCAAGCGAAGGCCGGCCTGGCCATCCTATGCTGCCTAGTGCCGCTGTTGATCGGGTTCGCGCTGCCGCTCTCGCGCTTGGCCTACTGGGCCAGCCTCACTGCGGGCAAGGTGCTCGACGCGACCTTCCTGAAGCTCACGCTCAACAGCATCGGAGTCGCGACGATGACCGGCTTGGCCACGGTGATGATCGCGCTATTCCTCGCCTTCACCGCGCGATACTTCGGCAGCCAAGCGGCCGGGGCAACAAACCGGCTGGCCATCCTCGGCTACGCCGTCCCCGGCGCGGTGATCGCGATGGGCGTCCTGCTCGTCGCCAGGCAGGTGACACAAGCTACCGGCTGGATTCTCACCGGCTCACTCATGGTGCTGGTGCTGTGTTATGTCATCCGCTTTCTCGCCGTCGCCTGGCAGCCGATCGACGCCGGCATGGAGCGGAACTGCGCGCAGCTCAATCAGGCATCACAAACGCTCGGAGCCACCCCAGCGCGATCGCTGTTTCAGGTCAACATACCGCTGCTGCGCAACGCCCTCTTCGCCGGCGGCCTGTTCGTTTTTGTGGACACGATGAAGGAGCTGCCGCTCACGCTGATCCTTCGGCCAGCTGAATTTGAAACGCTATCAACCAAGACGTATGACCTTGTTTTCCAGTCCCAGATACCCGAGTCATCCGTGCCGGCGCTTTGCATTATCCTCGTCAGCCTGCTGCCGGTGATCTGGCTAAACCGACAGATGCACGCCGCCGAACAATGAATCTCCTGACCCTGCATTCCGTAACCAAGCGCTACACCTCGATCGACCCGCCTGCGGTTCACGAGGTCAGTTTTGAATGCGCCCAGGGGGAGATCGTCGCGCTCATTGGCGGCAGTGGCAGCGGCAAGACGACGCTGCTCCGCGTCATCGCCGGGCTGGAGATCCCGGACGCTGGCGAGGTCGTGCTCGATGGTACCACGCTGAATTCGCCAACCCGGTTTGTCCCGCCGGAGAAACGGGATTGCGGCCTGGTTTTTCAGNACTACGCTCTGTTCCCNAACAAGACCGTCTCACAAAACATCGCGTTCGGCAAAGGGGCGGCAGATGACCCCGGCCGAATCTGTGAATTGATGGAGATGGCCGACATCGTCGGACTGGAAGAGCGATATCCGCACGAAATTTCCGGTGGCCAACAGCAACGGATCGCCCTCGTCCGCGCGCTCGCCACCCGACCGTCACTCCTGCTGCTCGATGAGCCGCTCAGCCATCTCGACACTGAGTTGAGGGATTCTGTGCGCACGGAATTGCTCAAGCTATTCCGCGAAACTGACACCACGGCGCTATTTGTCTCGCACGACATCGAGGACGCCATGGCAATGGCCGACCGGATGGTCGTGTTGAGGGAGGGCACTGCGGAACAGGTGGGAGAGCCCCGTGAGATTTACGATCGCCCGGCCAGCCCGCACGTCGCCCGGTTGTTCGGCAAAACAAACTTCATCCCGCTTGGCCTGCTCCCGGAAGCACCCCACTCCATCGCAGACGAGACAGGCGAAGGCCAAGTCATCCCAGTCCGACCTCACCAATGGCAACTCGCCGAGAACCCCGAAGAGAGTCTAACGACCTTCAGAGGAAAAGTGGTGTCATCAACAAACCGAGGGGCGCATCGGGAAGTGCTGCTGCAAACGGAGAGCCTTACGCTCACGGTTCATCTCACCGGGAAAAATACAGTTAAACCCGGGGACACACTCACCGTGAGCTGCCATCTTTAGGCTTAAAATGCCGCGTTTTTCGGCGTGCGGGGGAAGGGAATCACGTCGCGCACGTTGGCCATGCCGGTGGCGTAGATGAGGGTGCGCTCGAAGCCGAGGCCGAAGCCGGCGTGGGGGACGGTGCCGTATTTGCGCAGATCGCGATACCACCAGTAATCGGCCTTGTCCAAGTTCATCTCGTCGAGGCGCGCGTCGAGGACGTCGAGACGTTCCTCGCGCTGGGAGCCGCCGATGATCTCGCCGATGCCGGGCGCAAGCACGTCCATCGCGGCGACGGTTTTGCCGTTGTCATTCATGCGCATGTAGAAGGCCTTAATATCCTTCGGGTAATTCATCACCACCACTGGTCGGCCGATGTGTTCCTCGGTAAGCCAGCGTTCGTGTTCGCTCTGCAGGTCCATGCCCCACTTGACGGGGAACTCAAATTTGTGACCGTCGGCCACGGCCTTTTCGAGGCGCGCGATGGCGTCGGTGTAATCCATGCGCTGAAAGCTGGCGTTCACAAATTTCTCGAGCCGCTCAATGCAGCCCTTGTCCACGCGTTGCTGGAAGAAGGCCATGTCATCGCCGCGCTCATCGAGCAGTGCGCGGAAAATGTTTTTCAAAAAATCTTCCGCCAGGTCGGCGTCATCCGACAGATCGGCAAAGGCGATCTCCGGCTCGATCATCCAAAACTCGGCGAGGTGCCGCGAGGTGTTCGAGTTCTCCGCGCGAAAAGTCGGCCCGAAGGTGTACACTTTGCCCAACGCCAGACAATAGCTCTCCACGTTCAACTGGCCGGACACCGTGAGGTTGGTTTCCTTACCAAAAAAATCGTGCGTGAAATCCACCGCGCCGCTCTCCGTGCGTGGGAGGTTTTCGAGATCCAGCGTGCTAACGCGGAACATCTCGCCCGCGCCTTCGCAATCGCTGCCGGTCACAATCGGCGTGTGCACCCAAAAAAAACCGTTCTCGTGAAAGTAGCGGTGAACGGCGTTGGCCACGCAATGTCGCACGCGCGCCATCGCGGAAAAGGCGTTGGTGCGCACCCGTAGATGCGCCTGCTCGCGGAGGTACTCAAACGTGTGCCGCTTGGCCGGCATGGGGTACGTTTCGGGATCGTCCACCATGCCCACCTGTTCGATACGCGTGGCCTGAATCTCAACACTTTGGCCTTTGCCCTCGGAAGCGACCACCTCGCCCTCAGCGATCAACGAGCAACCGGTGGTGAGGTGCTGCACTTCACTGGCGTAATTTTCCAGTTCACCCGGCGCCACCACCTGCGCGGGTTCAAAGCACGAACCATCGTGCAGTTGCACGAACGACAGCCCCGCCTTCGAGTCGCGCCGCGTGCGCACCCAGCCCTGCAGCCGCACACGGTCCCCCACCCTCACGCCATCCTGCACCAACAGCTCCCTAACAGACACCAACCGGGACTCCTCGCTCATGCACCGGAAGCTAATCGAATCCAGCGAGGCTGTCCAAATGGAAGTTCCGAAAGGGTGTTTTTTGAGTCAGCTCACATCCAAGCAAGCGCTTGGCCAAGCGGCGTGTCACCGTTTTTGCCACGGAACGCGGCCGGCGCGTTGATAGTGGAGGCGCAGCGCGGTCGCGAGCTCGGTGAATTTTTTTCGGTTGCTCCTGGCCAAGTCTTGTTGCTCGAGCGGATCGCTCTTGAGGTTGTACAACTCGTACGGCTCGAAGGGGGAATTGTGAACGAGTTTCCAGTCGCCCCGACGGAAGGCGTGGTAGTCCTGCCCGTTGTAGCGCAGGCCACCCTCCCGCCGGACAAAAACAAGATCGCGTTCGAATGACTGCGCTTGGCCAAGCAAGGTTGGCAGGATGCTTTTGCCTTCAACGTAACTGGGCACTTTGGCTCCCGCTACAGCACAGGCTGTGGGGTACAGGTCCATCGTGATGCCAACAAGGTTACTGCGCGTGCCGGACTTGATCCTGCCGGGCCAGACGGCGCAGGTCGGCACTTTCAACCCGCCTTCGTACATGTCCTGTTTGCCGCCGCGATGATGGCCGTTCGTGCCGCCGACGTTGACCTGGCCGCCGTTGTCGCTGCTGAAAATCGTCAGCGTGTTTTGGTATTGACCGTTCTTTTTCAAGGCATCGATCACCTGGCCGATGCCGTCGTCCATGTGCTCTATGAGCGCGACCAGCTTGGCCCGTTTGTCGCTGATGCCCGGCTCGCGGGCCTTCACTTTTTCGAGCCAATCGGGCGGCGGCTGGATCGGCGTGTGCGGCGCGTTGTAGGCGAGGTACATGAAAAACGGCTCCTCCTTCCCCTTGCGGCTATTCACGTAATCGATGCCCCACTCGGTGATCAGGTCGGTGGCATGGCCGGGCGGATCGATCTCCCGGCGATTTTCCCGGAAGTAATTGATGCCGTGACGCCGGTGTTTGTAGTAGTCGTCGATCATGTCGCAGAGAAAGCCCTTGAAATAGTCGAAGCCGCGGCCATTCGGCGTATTCGGTTCCTCCAGGCCAAGGTGCCATTTGCCGATGATCGACGTGTGATACCCCGCCCCCTTAAGCACTTCCGGCAGCAGGGTGACGCCCGGCGACAACCAGCCCCAATTGTTCTGCGAATGGGTACGGATCACACCCGGCACACCGGCGATGTCAGGATACGTCCCGCTCAACAGAGCCGCTCGCGTCGGGCTGCAGACCGGGCAGTTGGCGTAAAACGAATCGAACCGCATCCCGTCGGCCATCAACGAGTCGATACCGGGCGACCGCAGATCGCCTGCGCCGTAACAGGAAAGATCGCCGTAGCCGAGATCGTCGACGAGAAT
>PBOG01000045.1 GCA_002724245.1 Planctomycetaceae bacterium | reverse complement strand
AATCACTTTCCGCTTGAGTGATTGAGATCGTTCCATGAAGTCAGCGAGCCTTTGTAGAATCAGCTCCATGGCACCGCCTGCTTCGCCGGCCTTGATCATGTTCACATACAGGCGGTCAAACGTCCGCGGGCACTTGGCCATCGCCTCGGACAGAGTGGCACCACTTTCGATTTCCTCACAGGTATCGATGAGTGCATTCTTGAGGCTGCCGGGCTTGGATTGATCTTCAAGAATTTGCAGGCTTTTGAGGATTGGCAGGCCCGCATCCTGGAGGATGGAAAGCTGTCGTGTAAATGCGGTGACTTTCTTGGCGCCACCTCCGCCGATGCCAAACGGTTTTTTCTTTCTGCCGATGCGGCTCTCTTGCGCGGCAGCGCCACGTTTGGCTTTAATACTGGTGACATAGTAGCCCATTTGCCGAATGGTCGATTGAGCTTCTTCCTCCGTTGCCGCGTCAATGACGTCACGAATCTCTTGACCCGCAGCATCCATGGCTTGAAATTGAAAAGTCGGCATGACGGTGTTTCTCCTTGGCAACTTTCACAAGTAAACCGGAACGGCGGGCCTGGTCGCCAGATGGTTTTGTTTTGCAGTTGCGCGGGCGGCGAATAGGTGTTTCCGTTAATTGCGGTATGCGAAACCGCGGGGCGGTATGTTGTCTGGATTCAGCTCTTGAAAGCCGTGTTTTCGATAGGTTCTCGTAAGGCCGTTGGGCTCAATCGACAATCGTTTCACGGACGACTTCATCGATCGTGGTGGTTCCTTCGTAAGCGAAAGCCATGCCGCTATCCCGTAACGTCACCATGCCATACTTTTGGGCACAAGCGCGCATGTCGTCGACGGAGGCATTTCGCATTACCATGTCACGTAACTCATTATTCATGATCATCAATTCAAACAGGCCTACTCGGCCCTTGTAACCAGTGTTGTTGCAGGTGTCACAGCCGCGACCGCGGTAGAATTTTCTGTCCCCGAGTTCTTCGCGTGACATATCCAGTTGGAATAAGAGATCGTCAGTCACTTCGGTTTCTTCGCGACACTGAGTGCAGACTCGACGCACCAGACGTTGTGCCAGGATAGCCTCGACCGTTGCCGTAATCAGGAAGACGGGGACGCCCATGTCTTTGAGCCGCGTGACTGAACTGGGGGCATCATTGGTGTGCAGCGTACTGAATACAGTGTGTCCCGTCAGGGATGCCTGCACAGCGATTTCAGCGGTTTCCAGGTCGCGAATTTCGCCCACCAGGATACGGTCCGGATCCTGTCGCAAGATGGCACGCAAACAGGCGGCAAACGTAACGCCGATATCGTGTTGAATCGGGATCTGGACAATTCCATCGATATCGTATTCGACCGGATCTTCCGTAGTAATTAACTTGTCTTCAAGCTTGTTCAGTTCGCTGAGAACCGAATACAGCGTGGTCGTCTTTCCCGATCCGGTTGGGCCCGTTACCAGAATGATGCCATTGGGTTTGTTGCAGACCTCACGGAACTCGGACATGATGTTGTCGTCCATGCCGACATTTTTCAGATCCAGTGACACCACGCTGCGATCGAGGATCCGCATGCAGACACTTTCGCCGTGCATTGTGGGCAGGATGCTGACGCGGAGATCGACCGGGTGGCCACCAACGGTCAGTTCGATTCGTCCATCTTGCGGAACACGCCGTTCGGCGATGTCGAGATTGGCCATTACTTTAATGCGTGTTGTGATCGGGTACGCCATATGCCGCGGTGGCGGCACCATTTCCATCAGCACGCCATCGGATTTGATGCGGATCTTGAATTCATCTTCGAAGGGTTCAAAGTGAATGTCGCTGGCGTGGTCTTTGATCGCGATCAGTAACACCATGTTCAGCAGCTTACGGACCGGCTGGCTGTCGGCGAGTGCTTCCGCGCCTGTCAGGTCGACAGCACCTTCGGTGAGCGCCAGGCTTTGGGCTTTCAGGTCATCATCGTCTTCGAGTTCAGTGATAATGCTTTCCAGGCTGTCTTCCGAAGTGGCGTAAAATTTGTCCAGGACGTCCTGGATTTCGCGGTTTGTGCAGACGACCGACCGGACATCATGTCCCAGGAATGTTCGCAACTCGTCCTGAATCGTCAGTTTTTCCGGCTCGGCGGTGGCGACGGTCAGCAAATTGCCTTCAAACGTGACGGGAACCACCCGATACAACTGAGCCATGGTCTCGGTGAGCATGGCCATCAGCTCTGGTTCGAGCTTGGTGTCCGCCAGTGAGATCACCTGCATATTCATCTGTTCAGCCAACGCTTGCGCCAGTTGATCGTCGGTGATCAAAGCCATGTCTTCAGCGATCTTGCCCAGCTTTTCACCAGGTTGGGCACGCTGTTCTTCGAGCAGGGCTTCTAACTGGTCGTCCGTGACGAAACCAAGGTCGACAAGGATCTGTCCGATGCGACGAATAGCCATTTTCTCAGGTCCGATTGTTGGAGTACCACTGGAGGTACCGTTGGAATGGGGGGATTACTGGGTGGCTCTTAAGAGGTCGTTTAGACGGTCTCAAAAGCGTCTTCCTCTTCATCAATGAGATCCACTTCCGGGCCGCGTCCCTGGTCGATGGCGATATTGATTCGCTGGGCGAGTGCAATCTTGTCAATGGATTTGTACAGCACTTCGTCGACGGTACACTTTTCGGTTTCCCACAACTCATAAAGATGGTCATCCATCAGTTGCATGCCTTCCTTCTTTCCCGTTTGGATCGAGGAAGTAATGCGGAAGGTCTTGTTTTCTCGAATCAGGTTCTGGATTGCAGAGGTTCCTACCATCAGTTCGTAGGCGGCGACGCGACCGCCGCCGATTTTGGGCAGCAGCTGTTGGGCTAGAACACCGAGCAGGCACGTCGAGAGCTGAGTGCGAATCTGGTCCTGCAGGTTGCCCGGAAAAGCGTCGATAATTCGATCGACCGTTTTTTGAGCGCTATTGGTGTGTAGCGTACCAAACACGACGTGTCCCGTTTCCGCCGCACTGATCGCCGCTTCGATCGTCTCCAGATCTCGAAGTTCTCCAACCAGAATGACGTCCGGGTCTTGTCGCAAGGCGCGTTTGATCGCTTCTGCAAAACTGGGTACGTCGACGTGGACTTCACGCTGGTTGATCACAGATTTCTTGTGGTAGTGGTAGAACTCGATCGGGTCTTCAATCGTAATGATGTGGTGGTCGACCGTTTCGTTGAGAAAGTTTACCAGGCCGGCGAGCGTGGTACTCTTGCCGGAGCCCGTAGGCCCTGTGACAAGGAACAAGCCACGGGGTCGCATGACAATCTCTTTAACCACAGAGGGGGTTCCCAGTTGCTCGGGCGTGAGCATGTCATTGGGAATCAGTCGCAGCACCATGCCGATGTCGCCGCGTTGTTTGAAGATGGAGACACGGAAACGCCCAGCGTCACCAAAGGCGAAGCCAAAATCGCTGGTGCCCGCTTCCTGCAGTTCGCGCTGGCAGCGTTCCGGCGCGATACTTTTCATCAGGGAAACCGTGTCTTCCGGTTCGAGTGTTTTGGTTTCCAGGCGTCGCATCCGGCCATGCAGGCGGAATGTCGGCGGCTGGCCGGTGGTGATGTGGATGTCACTAGCGCCTTGGCGAATACAGGCGTTTAGGAGCTTGTCGATTTGCAGCGTTGCCATACGATGCTTTCTATGCAAATGTCTGACTGTCGAACCACAGGTAAATATCAGTTAGCCGTCTCGAGGCGCATCAGTTCCAGGGGACCCCCGTGAGAAGCGAATTCGCACTCAAGCACCCCCAANTTCCCCAGGCGGTCGCGAGNCGANAAGGCACCGTCTGNGTATCTAGAAGTTGTTAGNAGNCTAGTTCANTGAGATGAGANACAGAAAAAATTACGCGGANGTTGGTATCGGGTACGCCCACCGCCACGATTGTTTACATNGGCCTTGCGCGGGCCAAGTCTGAGCTCCGTTCAAGGTGGAATTTCGGCTGTTTTGTTGTCTTGCTGACCACTTGTATTGGCGGCTGGTGCACCCCTCTGCCGCGGGGTGGGTTGCCCATGGTTTCAGACCGCGGCAGCGTCTTCTTCGCTCCGTTTGGCGACACGCGTTACCTCTTCCAGCGTTGTGATGCCTTCCTTCGCTTTCTCGAGTCCATCCAGGTAGAGAGTCTGCATGCCTTCGTTGACAGCGACTTTGCGAATGTCGACCGAGGATTGGTTGTTAAAGATCAGCTCGCGAATCTTCGCACTCACAATCATCATTTCGAAAATGCCTTGGCGCCCACGGAATCCCTTCCGTTGGCAGTACCCACAGCCTTTGCCACGTGCGAAGTTGGCGTTCTTGGCATCTTCCAGGGAGATTCCGGCGTCTTCCAGGACGGCCTCCGATGGTTGGTAGCTCTGTTTGCAGCGGTTGCAGATCACCCGTACCAGACGTTGGGCCATGACCGCGATGACGCTGCTTGCGACCAGGTAGCCGGGCACACCCATGTCAACCATTCGTGTAACAGCACTGGGCGCATCGTTCGTGTGTAGTGTACTGAATACCAAGTGTCCAGTCAAAGATGCCTGGATTCCCATGGATGCGGTCTCATTATCCCGCATTTCCCCGACCAGGATCACATTCGGTGCTTGGCGTAACATTGAGCGAATGATGGCTGCGAAATCCACACCGATGTCGTGTTTGACTTCCACCTGGTTGATTCCTGCCAGGTAGTATTCAACCGGGTCTTCAGCCGTGATGATTTTGCGGTCGGGTCGGTTAATGGCGTTCAACGCGGCATACAGCGTGGTGGTCTTGCCCGAACCGGTGGGACCAGTTACCAGGATGATGCCATTGGGGCGCTTGATGAGGCCATTGAAACGTTGGTAATCGTAATCACCAAAGCCTAGCTGGCGAATCCCGATTTTGATGTTGTCTTTATCGAGCAGTCGCATGACCACTGATTGGCCATGGTTGGTGGGGATGACGCTGACACGCAGGTCGAGCTCTTTTTCCCCGACGGACACGCGGATACGGCCATCCTGAGGCTTGCGTCTCTCGGCAATATCGATGTCCGAGAGGATTTTGACACGAGAAATAATAGACGAAAGAAGGCGTCTCGGCGGCGAATCCCGCTCGATCAGCACACCATCGATGCGGTAGCGAATCCGGATCCGATCGTCGAAGGGTTCGATGTGAATATCAGATGCCCGGAGTTGCACCGCTTCGCTGATCATCATTTGCACAAGGCGTACGATCGGGGCGCTGTTTTCGTCGATCCCGGTACCGGTTTCCGCGGAGAAGTCATCGCCCTCCGTCTCGGTGAAATCGATTGCTGTATCGGTGAATTCCTGCAGCATCGAGTCGGCACTTTCACCCTCGATCAGTCCATAGTAACGGTTGATCGACTCCAGGATGCCTTCGCGCGGTGCCAACGCCGTTTCGACGCGTCGATTGAGAATGAACCGCAATTTTTCGATGGTTTCGATGTCAAAGGGATCCCAGACGATCACTTTGAGGGCGTCCCCTTCCTCTCCGAGCGGCAGGATGACATTTTCACGCGCCACCGATTCGGGGATGAGCTCGATAATCTGTTCTGGAATGGTGATCTCATTCAGATCGACATATTCCATATTGTGGAATTCTGCCAACGCTTGCGTGACTTCTTCACCGGTCGCGTATCCCAGCTTTGTCAGGCATTCCGCGAGACTACTGTTCGTCTCGCGTGACATTTGGTCGGCTTCGGTGACCTGATCGGGGCTAACGACCCCGCGTCGCAGCAGGATCTCCGAAAAATTTGACATACTCGTGGCCATTCCAGGACCCTTTGCGTGGAAAAACGCGTTTTGTGACATGTTTTTTGGTCATCAACAGGTGCCAGGGGCCCCACGTGGCATCGCGAGTTGCCCTCAGCTGTTGCTGGACCAGCATGATCAATTGCTCGCCTCCTGGCAAATTGAGCAGGGTGGCGAGAACACAGCATCATTAATGATCGTCTAAGATTACCGGTTTTGTCAATTAATCGCTGGTAACCAAGGCAGACAAACCAAGGAAAAGCAGCGTGCCAGTTACCACCTTCCCGAGGGGTTCGGGGCGTCGCCGCGGTCGTTGGGCGGAAGAAGTCACATGGCCGGAACGCTACGGGCGGCGGTTGGCCAGTAGTCAGTCATCCTGAAATAATTGCTTCATAGTGTAGTTTTCGCTTTCGTGTTCGGGCTGCTGGGAATATTGGCCAGCTGACTTGGAATACGCTATCCTGGCGGCCAATGGGAAGATTGCGGCATTGCCAAACGGGGCATGCGCGAAAACACCCCGGGTTCCGGACCGGTCAATTGGGAGCGAATAGCAATGGATCGACGCAGATTTTTGGAAGGGACAAGTTCTGTTGCAGGAGCGGCTGCGGTAGGCACTGTGCTCAGTTCTCCAGTTTCTGGCCGGTCGGCCAACGATCGCGTGACGGTGTGTGTGATGGGGGTTCGTGGTCGTGGGGGTAACTTGCTGACCACGTTTACCTCGCTCCCAGATGTGGATATCAAGTATGTCTGTGACCTGGATGAGAATGTACTCAACGCCCGAACGGCCCAAGTAGAAGCCAAGCGAGGCCGCAAGCCACAGGCGATCAAGGACTATCGCACGGCGCTGGACGATAAGTCCGTGGACGCCATTATCTCAGGTTGCCCTGATCATTGGCATGCACTGCCCACGATACATGCTTGTCAGGCTGGCAAGGATGTCTACGTGGAAAAGCCGGATGGCCACAATGTCATGGAGGGTCGCACGATGGTGGCGGCTGCTGGAAAATACCAGCGTGTCACGCAGATGGGCACCCAGGGGCGTAGCGGGCTGCATCACCGCCGGGCGATTGACTACATCGCCAGTGGAAAACTTGGGAAAGTGCGTTTTGCCAAGGCCTGGGAAAGCTCTCGCCAGGGTCCAGTAGGTCCAGTTCCAGACAGTGAACCGCCTTCCAGCGTGGACTACAACAACTGGCTCGGGCCAGCTCCGGTGCGTCCTTTTAACCGTTTCCGTTTTCACGGTAACTGGCGTTGGTTTTTTGATTACGGGACAGGCGATCTTGGGAATGATGGTGTGCACCGCCTTGACATCGCGCGGTGGGCGCTGGAAACCGCCGTTGTGGCGCAAGGCGAAAAAATCCCCTCCGTTCCCCGTGCCGTGTCCGCTCACGGTGGCAAGTACTACTTCGACGACATGCAGGAGTTTCCAGACACGCTGATGGTGACCTACGATTACCCAGGTTACGTATTAACGTACGAAATGCGGATCTGGAACCGCTATCCGCTGCACGGCGAATCCGAGGGAGCTGCAGTCTACGGTGACGCGGGATATGTCGTGATCGGCAACCGCGGTTGGCACGCGTATGACGAGCGTGGAAAAGAGGTTATTTCGGAGACCGGCACTGACAACAGTATTGGCCATGCACGTGATTTCGTTGATTGCATGCGCAGTCGTGAAAAATGTCGCGCAGATCTGGAAACGGTTGGTCATCCGTCCAGCCTGTTGTGTCACCTGGGCAACGCGGCCTGGCGCGCTGGTCGGACACTCAAGTTTGATCCGGAGACGTACACGATTCGTGATGACCCGGATGCCAATCAGTTCCTGGTTCGTACCGAATATCGCAAGCCCTGGGTGCTGCCTTCCCTGAGCCAGTTGTAATCGTTCGCTTAGGCCAGCAGGCACGGGTAGTGCAACGCGGGTAGCGAAAGGCAGACCCTGTTACGATGTTGTGCTAGTCCAGGAAGTGAAGGTTACTGGGGTGTTTCCGATGACCCGGTGTGGTCGGGCGGAAGTTCGCCTGGGGGTATTTCAAGAGGGCTGCCCGGAGTAGCCGAAGCCGTGTGGGCTGGGCTGGTCCTGGCACGGGTCTGGTGCCAGGACCGCCACCAGAGCACGCCCCCCAGTGCGACGCTGGACCAGATCGCGATCCACCGCAAGTTACCTGGCAGCAGTGGATGAAATCCACGTGACGCGACACGGCGCGGCTTGAGCACGACAATTCCACCCGGCTGTTGAGGTGAGTTGGATTCCAGGATAGTCGTGGAAGTCCGTACCAGGGACAGTTGTGGCCCCAACCAATGCATGTTGATGGTAAGCCAGCAGCCAGCCGCGACTGCCGCGGTCAGCAGGAACATGGTTCTCAGCTGCAATTGCCAGCGGGGCCGCCGTACGCTGTGTTTTTGTGATTCGCTGCCGAGGGGCATGACGCTGCCCGATATCAGGAGTTCGTCTGTGGGTGAGTTGTCGTGATGATCTGGGATCACAGGTGTTTGAGATTACTGGCGGATGTCGCGTGGGAATTCAGCATCAGGGTTCACAGCGATCGTGGCCACAGCGTGTCCGCTCGATCTGAATGGTGGCGTGGTGAATCCCAAAGTGTTCCCGGAGCGCCTGGGTTGTTTGTTCCAGGAAACGGTCGGTTTGTGGCGGATCGGGCATAATCAGATGGACGGTCAGTGCGGTATCGGTCGTGCTCATCGCCCATACGTGCAGGTCGTGAATTTCGTCGACGCCGTGTCGTGCCAGAAGTGCTGTGCGTACGGCACCGATATCAATGTGCCGGGGAACCGCATCCATGGCCAGATTGGCCGAGTCCCGTAACAGGGGCCATGTTCCCACGAGCACAATGATCACGATTGAGAGGCTCAGCAGTGCGTCAATCCAGAGCCAGCCCGTCAGCAGCAGGATCAGGCTACCAATGACAACTCCCGCTGAGATGCCGGCGTCTGCCAGCATGTGGAGGAATGCGCCGCGAATATTCAGGTCGTGCTGGTGGCCGCGAGAAAACAGCAATGCGGTTGCCGTATTGATCACGGCGCCGATTCCGGCCACGAGCATTACCGGTCCACTGGCAACAGGGGACGGATCGGCGAATCGGTCGATCGCTTCCCAGGCGATGGCACCCATGGCGACCAGGAGCAGGATGGCGCTCACGCACGAGGACAGGATGGTGACTCGCCGTAAGCCGTAGGTGCGGGTACTGGTCGGTTTGCGCCGTGCCAGTAGGGTCGCACTCCAGGCCAGACCGAGTGCCAGGACATCACTGAGGTTGTGGCCGGCGTCCGCCAGCAGGGCCAGCGATCCCAGCAGAAATCCGGCGGCGGACTCACCCACCACGAGCAAGAGATTCAAGGCGATTCCGACCGCAAAGGCGCGGTCATAGTGTGCGGGATGGTGGTGGCAATGGGCCATTACGGAGACGCTGCTGACGGGGAGGTGAAGTCCTGGTGCCAGCGTGCCAATACGCTCGGCTCGGGTTCTCCACGGTGCAAAACCAGGCGGTACGATAACACCAGGGGGCTTTTCAGGGAAAGCGGAACTGGGTGTTGCCCCGGGTAGGCGGCATTCTGCATACTGCCGCTGCTGCGGAGAATCCAGCCCTGGGGGAACCCGGGATTGTCTGGATGGCAGAGAATAGCCAGCCCACTAGGATCTGATTGTTCCGAAAAATGCCCGACAATATCCATCCACGCCCCGCCCTGTACCGCGGTTCGCTGGGGTTCGACGAGTCCAGTTTCACCTCGGAACCGGATTCCTTCGGGGAGGCGGATGCGGGGTGAGAAGCCCCCGTACCCTTTGGCATCTTCGGAGCCGCCGATGCGCATTTTTGCCTGCAATGCCTGCAATTCAATTCGAAAGTCGACATTCCGGTGCCCAGGCCCGGCGCGATGGATGCGAATAGTGGTCGTTTCACGGACCAGGGGTAGCCGCGCACTGAGGGCATCGACGGCTTGGGGGGAAGTCCAGGTCACAAAACAGCGCAGCTGGAGCAGATCGGGATTGGGCAGCGTGGTTTCCACCGTGTACACCTGCCAGGAAAAATCGCTGGCGAGCCAAGGATCGCCTAATTTCCGGTCACCGAGCCAGACCTGATGCCACGCCCAGAAGATCCCGCGATGGTGTGGGTGATCGGCCGGGAAGTCTTCGGTCAAGACGTTTCCATCCAAATCGTAGAGTGGATGCACGTAATGGGCACGTTGAAACTTGCCTTCTTGGGATTTAGGAGTCCGTTGGTAGAACAGAACGGGTTGTTTCCCTTCACGGACTTCGATGCCCTGGTCATTGGCGTTCGCTGTCAGCGGTGCTACGCGATCGTCTGGGGTCGCGTGGCCCACTGTCCCGAGAACCAGAATACCAGCCAGGATGGGGATGCGGATCATCGCAACAGCTCCACGTACGAGTGAGAGATGCGCACTGGGCGCAGGAAGACTTTCCGTATGATGGCCTCTGAAGGTGAGTGTTCGCAACACAGCGGGCCGTTTTCCGGTCTGGCTGCTGTAGCCGGGTGATCCGTGATGGCCCGCTGGCGTGGTGTCGCGTGGTTTGCCATAATCCACAGACGTGGCCCGTAACCGGGTCGCTTGCGCGCCCGTGGCGCAACTGGATAGCGCATCGGTCTTCGGAACCGAGGGTTGCAGGTTCGAATCCTGCCGGGCGTACTA
>PBOG01000044.1 GCA_002724245.1 Planctomycetaceae bacterium | reverse complement strand
GCATCGTCTCGGCAACCCTGCCCAGCGAACAAGTCAAAGACCTCGATCTGATCGCTGATCAGAAAGGACGTAGTCGTTCTGAGATCATTTCACAGGCTTGCCGACAATACCTGGTTTCAAGCAAGAACCGCAAACTTCATCGTTAACATGGTAAACATCAGCTGCAACAGGCAGCTGTTCTCAGCAACGATAAAACGCATCCTGCCGTCAACAAGGCTCTGAAGCCCGCGCGAACTCTCGACAGCAGGATCCGCGATCCGCCCGCTGCACCAGCCGAGGCTTTCATCTTTCATTGCCGCAATGAGTCCACCAGGAGACTAACGACAATGCGCCAGCGGTCTTTTTGTGGATGTCCCAACAGAGTTCCCGGCAGTGCACTTCCGTGGCGTGCGACACAACTCGATCGCTCCCACAAAAAGCAGGAATGCTCAATAATGAGGTGGCTTTTCATCCAGGGGATCTTGATCGCGACTACTATTCTCCAGCAGCCATTGAATCTGCATCTCAGCATTCCTGGAATGCTTCAGCAGTGCATCAAAATCCAAGCGTAGTTGACTGAGCGCTCCGTTGAGTTCGCCCAACAATTGTTCCTGGTGAGCCACCGTTTCCTCGAGCCGAACCAGTCGCTCCCTATCCACATCACGAAGTGTGTTCATCTGCCCAGCCTCCTTCTCTTCCTGGCGGGACACTTCAGTAGCCAGCGTTCCCCCCTGCCACGCTCATATTTGTTCGTTTCCCCGCCCAGGCACCCCACAGCGCTATCATCGGAAACGCAATGAGAACAGGTCGGCGTGTTGAATTTCAAAGTGCAAACGTACCGGCTTTCCTTCCCAGCGCGACAAATCGGCATTTTGCTGCCAGACAACACGCTGTTCGATCTGATCCCCCACAAGAGGGCGGCAGTCTGCCAGCGCAAGTCCCTGCAAAGGGCGTCCACTGGCGTCTTGAACTTCCACTCGGATCGAACCGTCGCGATTCCGCGTGCGGTAGTTGAGGACGAGTTCTTTTCCAGTAAATGTAATCGCATGGGTCGCCACAGACCCCTCGTCTGCAGAGAGCGAAACCAGGCCATCCTTACGAAATACAAAGCGACGCACACGGCAATCCGGGCCTTCATAATACGCTTCGGTGGCATAAACTGAAAACTCATGAGGCCTGCCGGGCAATGATACCATCCCCCAAGTCATGTAGTTACTGCGGTTACCTCCGCGATCTTTGGGAGCGGTTTCCGGAACAACCGGATCAGGCCATCGATGAAACCGCAAGCCGTCCCGACTGGTCATCATGATGGGCTCGACACGGCTATTCTGCTGCGGAAGATAACGCGTGGGAAAACCAACCAGAATGTGCTCGGCACCAGGATAATTGAAGACCGCATTGGTGTAGAGATGTTCGCGCGGCGTGTTCACCGGGTACTGCAAGAGCGCGGGCTTCGTCCAATCTCGATAGTTCGTCGATGTTTGCGTCATAATCGCGCGCACGCCATCAACAAACGTCCGGTGGTAAGCGCGATAGGTACGGGCGTGGGTGTCCCAGAACGCAAGATTCTGCGAATCAAAATAGCCGTTCGTGATGACAGGATCCGCTGCCATCAACTTCCAATTCACTCCATTCGGCGATTGGAAAATGTAGAGGCCTTTCTTCCCACGCGGCCGGCCCCGCGAAATCGCCTTGTAGCGAGCTTCCGGAGGACATGCTGGATTCGTGTCCTTGAAGACAGCGAAACAATGGGTCCCGATGCCATCCCAGACAATGTTATTCTGTTTCGAACCCTCAAATTCAAACAGGCCCAGATCCGGCCTTGTCCAGTGAATACCATCCCGACTCTCCGCATAACAAGTCACTTCGCGATGGGTTGGCTTGCGTTGCTGGTCTGCATGGGAACCACGGTAATACATACGAAACAAATCACCGTCTCGAAAAATCGTATAGTAAGCCGATGTATTTCCTTCCCACGGCTTGCCAGTCACGAACGCCACTTCGGCAGGTGCCGGGGGGTGCATGACTTGACGCGCATCTCCAGATTTTTCCGCCAACAGAAAATCATCGAGAAGTGGTTCCAAGCGACCTCCAATCGCAATTGGTCCTGCCGCCCAGAGGGCCGATTCAAGACAGACAAACAGCAACAGAGCATTCGCAAAACGGCACATCTTTCCACCTCTTTTGAATACGGTAACCAATTGTCATTGTGTCACCCTCCCTGGCCTCACGCCACCAGCCTCGCTTGAATACGACAGGGAATTCGCCGCAGTTGCGCCACCAGTGCAACGGCCCCTCCCTCATACCCAGACTGTCGGTTCCCCAGCAAATGAACCACCAACCAGCCCCTGCCTGTCGTTTGCTCTACAGAGCGTTTTACGGGATAGTATCGGAAAAGCTGTAACGGCTGGCACGCGAACCTAACCACAATCTGAGGGCCCGGATGATGTTCGATCAAAGGCAAATTGGGCGGCGAGAAATACTGCAAACTGTTGGCGGAACGAGTGCCAGCCTGCTGATGGGTTCTGCCACGGGCATGTGGTCCTTCGCCACAGCTGCACAAAAACGCCCCAAGATTGCAGCAGCAATCACCGAATTCACCTTCCGCAGTCACGCCCATGTCATTCTCGAAAATTTTCTTGAACCCTATTACTTCAACGGACAACTTACTGATCCTGGCGTCGATGTCGTTAGTTTTTATATCGATCAATTCCCTGGCGACCGCGACATGTCAAAAGACGTCGCGGCTCAATATGGAATCAAAATTTACCCAACCATCGAAGGAGCTCTCTGCCAGGGGGGATCGACATTGGCAGTCGACGGCGTCCTTTCAATCGCGGAACACGGCAATTATCCGGTCAATGAAAAAGGGCAACGCCAGTATCCGCGCAAACGTTTCTTCGACGAGATCACTGCCGTCATGAAACGCAGTGGCCGTTCCGTACCGCTCTTCAACGACAAGCACTTGTCTTATCGCACCGACTGGTCACAAGAGATGTACGACACCACACAACAGCTAAAAATTCCTTTCATGGCCGGCAGCTCTGTCCCATTAGCGCAACGCCGCCCGCCACTGGAGCTGCCCGATGGTGTCGAAATCGAAGAAGCAATCTCAGTACATGGCGGACCACTCGAAGCTTACGACTTTCACAGCATGGAACTGTTACAGTCCTTTATCGAATCACGCCGCGGGGGTGAAACGGGAGTCTCACAAATACAGTTCCTCGCAGGCGAGGATGTCTGGAAAGCGGCCGACCAGGGACTTTGGTCGGCGGATCTGGCAGAAGCCTGCCTGGACGCTGAACTCGGACCCAAAAGACCACCCTTGCGCAAATTCATTGAGCCGGGGCGCAAAGATATCATTCCCTCGCACGCGATCCTGCTCACCTATCGGGATGGCCTCCGCGCAGTCATCCTGCGCGTCGGGAGCAATGACTTCCGTTGGGACTTCGGCTGCCGCTTGAAAGGCGAGCAAAAACCACGTGCAACAAGTCTCTATGTCGGCCCCTGGCGCAACCGCAATCTTTTCAAAGCACTATCCCACGCGATACAAAGCCACATGATCACCGGTCATGCACCATACCCCGTAGAACGAACGCTACTCGTGACAGGCATGCTCGATGCTGCCATGCAGTCACGATTCCAACAAGGCAAGAAACTCGGCACACCTCAGCTACACACTTCGTACGCCGCCACTGATTTCCGGGCGATGCGAGAAATGGGTGCGTCCTGGAAAATCATCACCGAAGAAATGCCGGAACCCAAAGGCATCAATCCTGGTGGGCCACGCAAATAGGTAACTGGCTGCCAGTCCGGTTGCTACACCTTGGCCTGTTGCCCTCGTCGTCGGTAGAGCGCATACCCACCGATGGCAATCCAAATCGCGTTCACAAAGGCCGATGGATACGCGCCCAAGTAAACGGTGTTGGTAACAAGCAGGGCGGCGCCGGAAAGATTTAACACCTGATAAGACACCGAATCGCCCTCGACTTTCCGTACAGAGACCAAGGCATAAGCCAGCAAAACAATTATCGCCCCACACCAGCCAATCGCATCAATAGACCGATCCATATTGGTTCTCATCTACATGAACAAAAACATTCTGCACCGCGCTGGCAACGTAGCCAGGCAGCTCACGCCCGGCAACCTGCTGAAAGAATCCTGGTGAAAGAACAAAGAATCTGGTGAAAGAATGAGGTACCCCTGCGGGGGCATATCCGACCGACAATTCATACATCTGCCTGACAAGATAATGGGCGCCCTATCGCAATTCTGGCAAGACGCCCCACCGGCCACGGCTTTTGACGCCGCATTCACCACAAGTCACCTGCCTCAGGTATAATGGGCGGCGCATGCACCACATTGACGTTGCACTCCTCGCAGAACCGTTCGCCACGAGACACCCTATTATGCAACCGACACGTCCGCTGATCGCACTGGTAGTGATTGGGGCCCTTTTCTCCATCCACGATAGCTACGCCGCGGAAGAGACTGCGACAACAGCGCCCGTTGACTTCGCCCGGACCATTCTGCCACTCCTCTCGGAAAAATGCTTTGTCTGCCATGGCCCTGATGCCAAAGATGACGACGCGTTGCGTCTCGACGCTTTTGCGACTGCCACCAGTGATCGTGGTGGTTATCGCGCCATCAATCCAGACGCACCTGCAGAAAGCGAGATTCTGGTGCGCATCCAGTCGGCCGAGAACCCGATGCCACCACAAGAGGCAGAGAAACAATTGACGGCGGCAGAGCGGGAACTGATCAAGCAATGGGTGCTACAAGGTGGAACTTATTCAAAGCACTGGGCCTTCGTGCCGCCTCAACGCCTGGCCCCGGAAGCAGACAGACCGGCGGACCAAAACACGACGATCGACGACTATGTAAGAGCAAAATTACGGAAACGCAACGCTACACTGGCCCCTGTAGCCAACCCTGCCACATTAGCCAGACGCGTGTCCCTGGTACTCACCGGACTGCCACCGGAACCGGCACAACTGGCTGCGTTCATGACATCCAAAGACCCACATGCCTATGAACAACTGGTCGACAAACTACTCGACAGCCCACGCTACGGTGAACATCAAGCGCGTTATTGGCTGGACGCGGTACGTTATGGCGACACCCATGGCCTGCACCTTGACAACCGCCGCGGAATTTACCCCTACCGTGACTGGGTCGTGACGGCGTTAAACAACAATCTGCCTCTCGACGAGTTTATTGTCTGGCAACTTGCCGGCGACCTGCTTCCGAGCCCGACCTTGGAACAACGTGTAGCAACTGGGTTTGTTCGCATGAACCCCAGCACGGCGGAAGGCGGAGCGATCCCAGCAGAGTTCCAAGCCAAAAACAATTTCGACCGTACCGAAACGCTCGGCACTGTGTTCCTGGGGATGTCGCTAACGTGTGCACGATGCCACACACACAAATACGACCCTATTCCTCAAAACGAGTACTACCGGCTGCTGGCTTTCTTTAACAGTACAGCCGAACATTCAATGGATGGGAACAAATATGAGTATGGCCCCGTCGTCAAGGCACCCGCGAACGTCAGAGCCTGGCAGACGTGGAATCAGTTGGAACGCGATCGGAAACATTTGGTGGCGCAAGTCGGGAAACAGGTCAAGGATTTGGACGGCGCCGACGACGCGTTCCTCCGGCAATGGAAACAAGCCTCTCCTGCCGATCGCCTGGCGATGGTCGCAGATCCCAAAGGAATTTTTGCTCAACTGGATGCCCACAAACAAGCGAGCGAACTGAGCGAGAAAATCACAACCGCAGAAAAGTCCTTCACAATCACCCTCGTTGCAGAGGATCTTCCCAAGCCTCGGACAACGCAAGTCTTGACCCGCGGTGAATACAACCTTCCAACCGGACAACCGCTCGATCCAGGCATCCTGACGGTGATGGGCGCCTTTCCGCAAAATGCGCCACGAAACCGTCTGGGGCTGGCACGCTGGCTTACCGCACGCAACCACCCGCTGGTTGCCCGCGTACTCATCAACCAGATTTGGCAGCGTACTTTTGGTGACGGGCTCGTTCGCACTCCAGAAGATTTCGGACTTCAGGGCCAACAACCCACGCATCCCAGGCTGCTGGATTGGCTCGCCGTAGAACTGCATGAGAGCGGCTGGGATCTCAAACACATCCTACGACTGATGGTAACCAGCGAGAGTTTCCGGCAAAGCTCCGCCTGGCGCAAGGACATCGACGATCCAGAAAACCGGCTGATCGCTCGCGGCCCCAGCTACCGCCTCGATGCCGAGGTGATCAGGGACATCGGTCTCTGGGCAAGTGGCTTGCTCGCGCCAGAAATGGGAGGAGAAGGGGTCAAGCCGTATCAACCCAAAGGCTTATGGTCGGCCTTGATGCATCCTGCCAGCAACACAAAACTCTACGTACCGGACAAGGACCAGAAGGCATTTCGCCGGAGTCTCTACATCTACTGGAAGAGAACAAGTCCTCACCCCATGATGACGCTATTCGACGCACCAAGCCGAGAAGCTAGTTGTGTTAAACGCTCTCGCACCAATACCTCACTCCAGTCACTCGGCCTGTTCAATGAAACCCAGCGCGTCGAAATGGCGCGTGCTCTCGCGNCGCGCCTGCTTGAGCAAAAAACCAATGATACGGAACGTCTGAACCTGCTCTTTACNCTGCTGGCTTCGCGAAAACCNACCGAGCAAGAACGCGCAGCATGCCGTGATTTATTGNTAGCTTTGCAAACACGTTACGCTGCCAACGAGCAGGATGCGCGCGCGCTGCTCTCCATTGGCGATGTCACTCCCGACGTTAAAGTAAAAATTACCGACCTCGCAGCGTGGTCACAATTGACCATCACCGTCCTGGCTAGTGATGTCGCACTCCTGCTTTATTGAACCTGAACAAATAAGACGTGACCAGGTATGAATGATCAAGTGAGCCCGCTCCGCGAACACGAATTGAATCTCACGCGCCGCCAACTTTTCGGGCGAGGTGCACTCGGCTTGGGTACTGCCGCAATGGCACATCTCCTCAGCCGCGACGTACGCGCTACCGAAAGTGATGCAGCATCCGGCCTGCACCATAAGGCGAAAGCCAAACGTGTCATCTACCTGTTCATGAGCGGAGGTCCTAGCCATCATGATCTCTGGGACTACAAGCCAAAAATGCAGGAGATGTTTGGCCAACCTCTGCCAGACCATATCCGTGACGGACAACGAATCACCGGCATGACGGCTCGGCAAAAGACACTTCCGATTTGCCCAAGCAAATACAAATTTACAAAACACGACAACAACGACCGTGGTGTCTGGGTCAGCGAACTTCTGCCTCACACCGCGACTGTCGCCAAAGAACTATGTGTCGTCCACAGTACATTTACGGAAGCAATCAACCACGATCCAGCGATCACGTACATTCAAACGGGCAGTCAAATCCCTGGCCGTCCCAGCCTCGGGGCCTGGCTGAGTTACGGCCTGGGCAGCATGAACGAAAACCTTCCCGGTTACGTGGTCATGCACGCCAGAACCAATTTCGCCGAACAAAGCCTGTTCGGCCGACTGTGGGGTACAGGCTTCCTCTCTTCCGACCACCAGGGAATTTTACTTCGGAGCCAGGGCGACCCCGTACTCTATCTCAGTAACCCTGTGGGAGTCACTCGAAACGATCGCCGTGCGCAATTGAAAGCACTTGCGGCTCTGAACCAGGAGCAGCACAAGCGTTTTGCTGACCCCGAAGTACTGGCACGCATCAAGCAGCACGAAATGGCATATCGAATGCAAGCCTCAGTGCCCGAACTCATGGACCTTTCGCAAGAGACGGAAAAGACCTTTGAACTCTACGGTAAAGCAGCCCGCGAGCCAGGCTCTTTCGCCGCCTGCTGCCTGAATGCCCGCCGACTCGCCGAACGCGGCGTCCGCAACATTCAAATTTTTCATCGCGGCTGGGATGCACACGGCAATCTACCCAAAGAACATGAATCCCAATGCAAGGATGTGGACCAGGCCTGCGCCGGCCTCATTAAGGATCTCAAACAGCGTGGAATGCTTGACGAGACCCTGGTGGTTTGGGGTGGTGAGTTTGGGCGTACCAGTTACTGCCAGGGAGGGCTGCAAAAAGACAACTATGGTCGCGACCACCATCCTCGCTGCTTTACAGTGTGGCTGGCTGGTGGTGGTGTGAAAGCCGGCATTACTTACGGGCAGACCGATGACTATGCCTACAACATTGCGGATCCCGAAGGAAACCCACTCAAACCGCAGCCCAGTAAAGAGCACTGGACACCAGGCACCATGCACATCCATGACCTGAATGCGACCATTCTGCATCTGGCGGGAATCGACCACAAGCGTTTGACTTATCGTTACCAAGGTCGCGATTTCCGTCTTACCGACGTACACGGGCACTTGATGCGTGACCTGCTCGCCTAAGCGTTGGCCAGCAGCAAACGCCATGATCACGCAGCACGTATTGGCGGCATGTTGCCTGTTCTCAGGCTACAGCAAAGGCCAACGCTCGCTGTGGGTTTTCAAGTAACAAAGTACGCAAATCCGCTGCTGAGACTCCCAGCTTGCGAAGTTCCGCGACTAACTCAGTCGTGACCGTCGTATAGTCGGGGGACTCCGCTTTCCAATCCGCCGGGCGTTTCTCTGCCGCTGCGTAGTTAGGGCAGTAGTAAGGTGCATGGTCGTGACTTACCAGCACCTGCTTCAGGAAGCCTCGTTCGATCAACTTGAAGATTTGCCGTGCCTGTTTGGGGACCGCATACTCCGCATGACCAACGCGGTCAAATTGCACATAACAACCAAGCCGCGCAATCAATTGATGATAGTCATCAGCCTCTTCATTCTCACGGTCATCCATATGCCCCTGGTGCCCGATGATTATCTTCCCCGGTGACGCCCCTCGCTTGAGCAGCAGCTCTGCTTCTTCCAGCCCCCCGCCCGTCGTTGTGTGTGTTGTAATCGGACATCCTGTCTCCTGGCTCGCGATGGCAGCCGCGATGTGACAAGCTCGTTCACTCGGGCGCAAATAGGTGCTGGTACCAATCTTGATAATGCCAGCTCGAATATCGGTGTATCGTTCACCCCAGCTTCCCTTCGGATCTTCCATGCCCTGAGTAATTTCTCGGACAAAGAGCTTTGCCATCCGGTCAACACCACCTTTTTGAACGCTCATTCGCACCGCCCACGGATGCTGTGGTGCCAGCGCTTCACACCAGAAACCGCTAGATGCGATTAGATGTACTTTGGTACGCTTTGCCAGATCGACAAGTAATTCAGGATAACGCCCTACTCGAATCGGCGTCGTTTCTACTACCGCTCCAGGTCCTTCAGACTCATTCAACGACTGATGAAATGCATCGAGCATGCCCGTGGTTTTGGCAAGCATCTCGCTCCTGACAGGAGCGATCGGAGCCGGACGCGTCTCGAAGAGTTCAGACCAGTCAACCAGGGGAGCATGTTCGTGCATCAACGTTACACCGAGACGCTCCGGTGGAACTGGCCCGAGGACTGTCTGGACACGTAACGCTGCACCCTCCTCAGAGGCCACCTTGTGAAGAGGGTGTGAAACTGCGAACAATCCAACCGTCGCTGCGGAAGTGTTCAACATGGCTCTACGAGACAGCAAGGGTTTCGAGGTTCTGCTTTCTGTGGTTACATGCACTTCCGGAACTCCGCATTATGAGTGTGACCTGATCAGAGAAGGCTGCACGGTGCCATCTACTGTAACAAATCACAAAACGCGGTGCCGCTATCAACTAAACCAACTGCGACCCGAAGCTCCCGTTTTCTGACCTGATTTCGCTCTGCCTATTCAGGCGAAGCTTTCCAACGCAAAAACATCCCACGCGTTTCAAGCAGAGTACGCATTCCAACTTACGAAAAACGCACAACTCGCCGTGCTCCCTGGCATCAGTCAGGCTTGAACTGTGGGCATGCCTTCTCAGGCGATGATCCCCATTGCAACTTCGCCGAATACATCGGTCAACCGGTAGTCACGTCCTGCAAATCGATACGTCAGGGCTGTGTGGTCCAGACCCATCAGGTGCAAAATCGTCGCGTGGAGATCATGTACATGCATACGATCCTCGACGGCATCCCAACCCAGCTCGTCCGTCTTGCCGTAACGCATGCCACCACGCACCCCGCCCCCCGCGAGCCACATCGTAAATCCATAGGGATGGTGGTCACGCCCATCCCCCTGAGCCGCAGGCGTCCGTCCGAACTCCCCGCCCCAAATGACTAACGTCTCCTCCAACAAGCCGCGTTGTTTCAGGTCCCGCAAGAGTCCCGCAATCGGCCGATCGGTTCGAAGCGCATTGGCTTCATGACCCGATTTGAGCCCCCCATGCTGGTCCCACGGCTGAAATCCGCCCGTCGTGTCGTACAACTGAACAAAACGCACACCTCGCTCAACCAGCCTGCGTGCCATCAAGCACTGTCGCCCAAATACCGCCGTCTTCTCATTGTCCAACCCATACAACCTCCGCGTACGTGGTCCTTCGCGGTCCAAATCAAAAGCCTCAGGAGCTTCCATCTGCATACGAAAGGCCAGTTCAAAAGACTTGATTCTGGCATTCAATCGACTGTCTTCGAGCCGGCTCGCTCGGTGTAGTTCGTTCAATGCCCGCAACGCGTCCAAGTCAAGGCGTTGCTGTGATGCAGTGCTGTGATGGTTCTTCAAATTACGAATGGGTTCCTGCAAGTCCCGAATAAAAGTCCCCTGGTAAGTTGCCGGCAAGAACCCACTGCCGTATTGCCGCGCTCCTTCAATAATCGGCCCTGGTCCAATCGCAATGAATCCGGGCAAATTGTCATTCACAGTCCCCAGGCCATACAAGATCCACGACCCCATACTCGGCCGTGAGAACACCCGTTCTCCCGTATTCATTTGGAGGCAACCCCCGGGATGATTTACATCATCCGCTACCATTGATCGAACAATGCACATGTCATCAACACAGCGCGCCGTATGAGGGAACAATTCGCTGACGTCGGCTCCCGATTCGCCATGTCTGGCAAACTTCCAAGGAGACCCTCGCAAATCGCGCTGTTTGCCAAGATAGAGTCGCGGTGACGGTTTTCCATCATCACGCGAGAGGCGCGGTTTCGGATCATAGGTGTCCACCTGGGACGGACCACCCGGCATAAACAAGAAAATAATATGCTTTGCTTTGGCCGGAAAATGCGGCTCCCTGCGTGATGACACTCGGGCTGCACCCGCCACATTCGTGCCCAAGATACCTGCCAATGCCGTTGCGCCGAAACCTCCGCCAGCAGCCCTCAACATGTTCCGCCGGTTAACCTGCTCGGGTTCCGCAATTCCTTCGGTGAAACGTCCGCATTGCTCTGCTGGCACAACAGCTACCCCAGATAAATGAATTCATTCGTACACAATAATACCAGGCACAAACGCACCCAACCGCGTCGCGTATCGCGCTCAATTATCCGGCGACCAATTTCCAGTTCAGTTTGAGTCGCAAAGCGTCCCAATACGATCTGGTACAAACGGTGTATGCGTTCTTGTGTCCGGCCAGCGAGCACATCCACTTGCACTCTCTGGGACAAAGCCACCGCTTGAGCCATGACAAACGGATCATTCATCATGAACAATGCCTGCGGGGCAACGACAGACTGTGTTCGCTTCCCGACAATGCTATTGTTGTCGGCACGGTCGAAAAGCGCGCCGTAATCGGAGGTTTTTGCACCGGTACGCGTTGTCATCAAGTACAGCGTTCTACGAGGTGTAGACAACTTGCTGAATGCGGGACCACCCATTCTCCCGTCAAGCGTTCCACTTACTGAGAGCAGTGCATCTCGAATTGCTTCTGCCTCAAGCCTGCGCCGATTCATCCTCCAAAACAAACGATTCTCTGGGTCCTGTGCAAGGCCACGTGGATTTGCAACCGACTGCTGTTGGTAGACAGCTGAATTCACAATGCGCCGGTGGATTGCCTTGAGTGACCAGTCCGCACGTATCAAATCGGAAGCGAGGTAATCCAACAAAAGCGGGTGCGTGGGGCGTTCGCCAAGGCTACCAAAATTATTTGCCGTGCGTACGATGCCCTCACCGAAATGGTGTTGCCACAAGCGGTTTACGATTACACGCGCTGTGAGTGGATGGTCGTCTCTTGTCAACCATTTCGACAATTCAAGTCTGCCGCTCCCGCTCGTAATCTGCGGAGGGTTGCTTACTCGTACAGCTTTCGGAAATCGACGGCGCACACGTGGGCCCAGATCCTGGTGATCGCCACGGCGGAACACCGGCGCATCCTGAAATCCCGCATAACGGGTACCAAAAGGTCCCCCCTCCCTGACAGAAATCGCTTGCGGAATTTCCGGCCTGGCAAGCTTCTCGAATGCGTCACTCGCTGCTTTACGGCGTTTCTCTAACTGCCGGAGACGTTCCGTCAGCTCTTTGCGTCTGGTTACGGCCTCCACGTCGAGTCCCTGTTCTGCAATGGGAAATGCCTGCTTACTCAACACATCGCCAGATTTTCCGCGATTTCTCAAGATCGCCCGCACCGAGTTCTCGCCTTCAGGCTGCAAACCAAGACCATGAGAACCGACGCGGGAATCTTCCCAGCCGATAATTCGCTCACCTCCCTGCGCGGTACCAGCTCTCCCATATACCAGAAAAAGACTGCCTGCTAGTGGAGGGGGCTGCGAAGCGGACATTGATTCCTGCCCGCGAAATTCCAGAACTTTTCTTGGCCGACGGTTGATGTTCATACTGACTTGACGTGGCCCGGGAACTCCCGGCATAACACGGGCAGTCTTTTCTCGGCCAGACCGGTCTGGCCAGGTTTCGATGCTGCCATCCGCAGCTCTGGTAATCCCTGGATCATCCGCGCGAAAATGCAACAAGAGGCTTTCATTGCCAGGAGTCGTCTTTACGACCGCAGACGTCGAGTGCGAAAACCACTCTGCCATAAGTGAAGACTCAATCGCCAATCGTTCTGGTTCACTCAATTGGCGATCATACACTTGTAACTCGGCAAGCCAGCCACGAAATTTTACGCTCTTTCCAGAACCGGCTTCACCGATCATCAGGTTGTTGATGTTTGGGTCGCGAGAAATGGACTTGATCCCAACACTCGTGCCCGCCAAACGGCCATTGCGATGTAATGTGACGCCCGACTCGCCCCAGGTAATGGTCAACATCTCAAAAGCTGAAAACCGGGAACGAATTTCAGCAATTTGCTCTTCAATCTCTCGTAACGGTTGCCGTTGCCTGGCAATCTGTTCATCGATTCGCTGGCGCTCGGTACGTGTCAATAACTCTGTTCGCACCAAAGGTGTATTCCCCGGGTTACCGGGAATATCATCTACCAGGGATGTACTGAAAAAGATTCCCGCCAGCGCATAATAATCCTCCGTCGAAATCGGATCGAACTTATGTTCATGGCACCGTGCACAAGCCAACGTCAAACCAATAATGCCCTGTCCTACAACATTAATCATGTCATCGACATAGTCGGCAACCATCAAGTCTTTATCTACATCGCCTGGAACAAAATCCGCCAACGCCAACATCCCCGTTGCGACCAGTCTATCTTTGTCAGACGATTCTGAGTCCGGTAACCGCAACAAGTCTCCGGCGATTTGATACTGAATGAAGTCTCGATAAGACAGATCTGCATTGAAGGCGCGCACAACCCAATCGCGGTACCGCCAGATTTCACGAAAATCACTGCCGGCTGGTAACTGAATCAGATCACGGGCATCCGCGTACCGCACAACATCCAGCCAATGCCGGCCCCAGCGCACCCCATACCTTGGTGACGCCAGGTAACGATCCACAATTCTAGCAAAGGCATCTGGCGACTCATCCTGAAGAAATCGACTCACGACGTCAGGGGAGGGCGGCAATCCATTCAAATCGAAACTCGCGCGACGGATCAATGTCCGTTTCCCAGACCGCGGCGTTGCCGACAAACCCGCCCCGTCCAATCGGTCCAGAATGAACCGGTCTACGGGTTGCTGACACCAGGCACGGAGCGCCACATCCCGCAACATCGGAGCGCGAATTGGTGCAAATGACCAGAAGTTCGATTCCTGACCAGCCGACGGTCCCTGGCGTGTGTGCTGTTTTTCCTGCTGTGGCCAGGGTGCTCCCGACTCAATCCATTCGGTTAAGGCGTCAATCTGCCTGGTCCGAATCACCGCCTCAAAAGAGCGACACACATTGCCTCGACGCCGAAACACATCTACCACCAGGCTACTCTGAGGCCGCCCCGGCACTAGTGCCGCGCCACGCGAGCCTCCAATCAGCAGTGCAGCACGCGAATCAACGCGCAGCTTGCCATTCGCCCGTTCTGCACTGTGACACGTCACACAGTATTTTTCAAACAGAGGTCGAATCTGTGCCTCGAAAAACTGCACCTGGCCGCTTCCTGGTTCAGCAGCAGTGACCAGCTGCACACAGAGTAGCAGCGTAGCAACCGTCACAAGTCCACTGGATACATGTCTGTGTGGCCGCCCCCGCATGACGCAACACTCCAATCACAGGACAAACCACCGTGTGCTGAGCAGACAATCGCTTCGTCAAGTAGCAGATCACCACCATCTTAGTCATGGTGAGAAAAGCAGGCCAGTCACTTCGCTTGCTGTAAACAACAAAGAACGTAGCACGCGGATCAGCGATTCTCCCCACACCTTGCTGGCACGAACGATCACAGCGGATCGATCTCGAAAACTGGATCGATCCCCACGTAGTACTGGTGCGCATCAAGTGAGTAGCGTTGTGGCAAGTCGCTAGGTGATGAAACTACCAGAAAATAAAGTTGCCCTACCACCAAATCGGTTTCCAGACGCATCGCACCAGATCGGGAAGGCCGATCGACGAGGTTCGCCAATTCGTTCCCCTGCCCATCGAATGCTTGGATCTTGATACCTCGACCATAGACAGCAACAGAAAGGTTCATTTCGGTCGCTGTGAACTGGTACACATCCTGATCAGCTCCCCGGCCAAGCACACTACGTATACATGCGCGGCCGCGATCATCAAACTCCAACGGAATGCCGTCAGGCCCTGCCTCATCACCTTCCGCACCGTCCCCTTGGAATGCGACGGACTGAGGTGGACACACCAACGGCGGACTTCCAGTTGGTTCCTGCGGGATCCTGCGTTCGATGTCCTCATGATGCGGAAGCCACCAACCAGCATCGAAATTGACAACACTCACTGCATAGTTGCCCACCGAGACAGGATCCTCACCCTGGATACGAAGGTAGTAGGAAGAACCAGCCTTCACCGGCAAGGTAATTTCAGCGGCAGCTGTAGACCAAACGGAGTCCAGCACTCCTTCTCGTGACATCAGGTCCGCACTGCTCTCAATCACTTCCAGATCAGCATCCAGGATCTGAATCGAAAGCCCCCCAGCGACGTTGTCCACAAATCCAGTGATCACAAGTCGATCGTATTGCGGCGTCAGCTGTACGAAGTCAACGTCGCCCTCGATCTCAAGTGCGGTGCGTACGCGACCGTAACCTTCCCGCAAATCAAGCGACCGAATCGCCGCATCAACAAAATCAGGGTAGTCCTCCCTCGTCCCCACTGCCTCCAAATCGCGTGCTGCGTCCGTCTTATTAAGACGATTGACGATTTGCAACGTATCTACTGCCGATAGGAACCCGTCACCATTGGAATCCGCAAACACGGTGGCCACATCGTGCGCATAACGATGGAGCGTCGGCGGTGCCGACCAGTCGGCGAACTTCCCTGCACCTCGGCGATTGGTCAAACTCAAAACTTCGATCACATCATTGGGAGCGAGCACCCCATCATTGTTCGCATCAAGGGGGTTCAGTGGATTCTGCCAGGGACTGCCAAATACCGAACCGAGGCTACTCGCAGCATCCAATACAATCCGAGGCTCCAAAGGTTCCATCCTAACATCGCGGTTCCGATGAAACTCCCGTCGCCTCAGGTCACGTGCTTTGAAGAAACGCATGTGTTGCCCTCCATTCCGGTCCATCTTGAACCTTGTAGCACTCAAATTGTCCGAAAAACAAAATCCACCGTCGAGTGAATCTTCAGTACCAGGGAAACCGCAATACTGTTAACTCGCCTGACAACTCGTTGTTCTGCTAGCACAGCAACAATATTTCGTAGGGTTGCCCAATTCCTGGCACTGGGCTAATCGCAGCGTTCAAACAACAAGACAGAAGGAATAACCACCAAACTCCCGCAACTGCTATCGACTGTTTTCACCATAGCCATCTTCGTCAAAAATCAAAAGAGATTTGCCCAACGTATTTTCCTGGCACCCGGTAACCTATGGCGATCAGAATTCCCAGTACAAAGGCTCTCTTGTTGGTAGTCAAACCCAGGTAAACTGAACCCTGCTGGACTGGTCACAACCAACTTCATCCAGGTAAGTAGCCTTATGCCGTATACCGACTCGATGCGGACACCGTGGCACACCCTTGTGCTAACCTGCCTCCTCTTTACGACAAACGGCCTGGTGGTGGCCCAGACGCCCCCGACCTCGCAGCCCTTTGTGGTGGTGCTCGGGATCGCCCAGGATGGTGGCTTTCCCCAGGCCGGCTGTCACCGGCCGTGCTGTCAGCCTGCCATTCGCGAGATCACCAGAAGACGTCTGGTTACGTCACTGGCTATCGTCGACCCGATATCACGCCAGCGTTGGTTGATCGATTGCACTCCCGACTTTCCAGATCAACTGCAACTACTCGACACCGCAGCCCCCGCTTCCGCCAACCAACCCTTACTCGATGGCATCTTTCTGACTCACGCGCACGTCGGACATTACACCGGCCTGCTGCACCTTGGCCGTGAAGTCATGGGAACCCGCAATATCGCGGTCTACGCAATGCCGCGTATGGCAGCATTCCTGAAGTCCCAAGGTCCCTGGAGCTTACTCGTCAAACTCAACAACATCCACATAAAGCCCCTGCAACCCGGCCAGGCAATCCGCCTGGGAAAACGCATTCGACTGACTCCATTATTGGTTCCCCACCGAGACGAATTCTCAGAAACCGTCGGATTCTCGATCAACGGACCCGAACGATCCGTCGTTTTCATCCCAGATATCGACAAGTGGGAACGCTGGGATCGCCGGGTAGAACAACTCATTGTCGCTGCAGACCGCGCCTACCTGGATGGAACGTTTTTTGACGGCCAGGAATTGCCCAATCGCGATATCAGAGAAGTTCCCCATCCGTTCATCATCGAGAGCATCCAACGATTCGTTTCTTTGGCAGATACGCAACGCTCCAAGGTTCACTTTATTCACTTGAACCACACCAATCCCGCACTCGCACCGGAATCACCGGCGGCGGAAGTAATTCGTGCCGCCGGAATGTACGTAGCAGAGCAGGGGGCACGTTATTCGCTATAGGTTCTGAATGGTTTCTTCCAGGCACCCTCATCTCTCGCTAATTCGCGTCCATCTCTCGTTAATTCGCGTCGCCACAATGCCTTGCCTACCCCGGGGTCGCAGCCGACTCCAACTTCGAGTAGGTTCGTCGCTTTGTCAGGCTCTCTTACCAGATGACTCGGTCTGCGAGAACGAAGATGCGTAATCAGCAAGTCCTGCTGGCGTCCCGTCCCGAGGGAATGCCGCAAGAATCCAATTTCAAGATCGTAGAAACCGCAGTAGCACATCCACAACCGGGCCAATTTCTAGTCCAAACGCACTACCTCTCTGTTGACCCTTACATGCGAGGCAGGATGCGTGATGTAAAATCCTATGCCGATCCCGTCTCAATCGGGGACGTCATGGTTGGCGGTACGGTAGGCAAAGTCATCGAGTCACAGCATGCTCGGTATCGCCCTGACGACCTTGTGGTCGGCAGTTGGGGCTGGCAGTCATACGCGCTATCTGACGGCAAAGACTGCTACCGGTTGCCATCCTCGGAAGCACCTTTGTCTACTGCCCTTGGTGTCCTCGGCATGCCAGGCTTGACTGCCTATTTCGGTCTGTTGGAAATCGGCAAGCCGCAACCAGGAGAAACGGTCTTTGTGACCGCAGCTGCCGGTGCCGTCGGTTCGTTGGTCGGGCAAATCGCAAAAATCCACGGCTGTCGCGTAGCAGGAGCCGCCGGCTCTGAGGCCAAGGTTGCACATTTGCTGGACGATCTCGGATTCGATGCTGCCTTCAACTATCAACAAAGTGCAGATTTAGCAGCAGAACTGCACAAATGCTGTCCCGCTGGAATCGATGTATTTTTCGATAACGTGGGCGGACCTCTTTCCGACGCGGCTTTTACGCAAATCAACCAATCTGCGCGGGTCGTCATCTGTGGCCAGATCGACCAGTACAACGCCGACGCTCCTCCCCAAGGCCCAAGGTTGTTGTGGCACTTGATCGTCAAACGGGCCCGCGTTCAGGGTTTTCTCGTCTTCGACTTTGTCGACAGGTACCGGCACGCACTGGAGCAGATCGACCAATGGATGCGAGAAGGCAAAATCCAGTATCGCGAAACCATCGTTGATGGCCTTGAAAATGCACCCAACGCGTTTATCGGCCTGTTCCGGGGTGAGAACCTCGGCAAGCAACTGGTACGGCTGGTCTAGAAAAACACGGCCTCGCTTCAGCTGGCAGCTCCCAGCTGAAGAAACCGCCTGCTTGCCTGCAGCTTGGCTCACTCTGTTCCACCAGCTCGGATAACCCTCGCAACCTGGGTTTATGTGGTTACCTCCAGGTGCTCTGCGAGCAAATGCGTTCCCCTGTGCGGAACAGGCCGTTGAGTGATTCGGTAAACCGTCTGCAAGTCGGCTACAATCACGGCTGCACCACCTTGTCTTCTCATCGTCCGACCCACTCGGCAACCTGTTCAGAGAGCCTCGACAGCACGGCCCCTGGCCTCAAACGACTGAACATCTGGAGCGCAGCCGCAACCTGGATTACGGCTCAACATCGCGGCTGTACAACACTGGTTTCACCATGCACGACTCAACCGAACTCAATATTCCTCGTCGCTTTTTTTTTCGGGAGTGCCAATTCGGGGTTGCCAGCTTTGCACTGGCTTCACTACTTGGCGCTAAGACATTGCGTCCGGATACCGTCGCTGCGCCACACACTGGAAAACTACCTTCCTTACACTTCGCCCCCCGAGCGAAACGTGTCATTTTCCTGTTTATGGCCGGCGGTCCCAGCCAGCTTGATCTGTTCGACGAAAAGCCGAGTCTCCAAAAACACGATGGAAAGCCGGTCCCAGCAACAATCTTGAAAGGTCAAGACCTTCCCTTTATTGAATCCGATGCCGCTTTGATGGCGTCACCAGTGAAATTCAATCGCCACGGCCAATGCGGTACTCGACTGTCAGAATTACTACCTCACCTGGGAAAGATTGTGGACGACATCGCCGTGGTGCGATCTATGCATACCAATGCATTCAATCATGCACCCGCCCAGATTTTTCTGAGCACTGGCCACCTCCAACTCGGGCGCCCCAGTATGGGGTCGTGGATCACATATGGCCTTGGCAGCGAAGCAACTTCCTTGCCCGCCTTTGTTGTCATGAATTCAGCCGGAAGCCTTAGTGGTGGCGCCGCATGCTTTGGACACGGGTTCCTGCCCTCATCTTACCAGGGTGTCCCGTTCCATTCGCGCGGAACGCCTGTCCTCTACACCCAAAATCCACCGGGTTATGACCGTGAACTGCAACGTGATTCTCTCCGATTAATTAACCAATTGAACCGCGACCGGTTGGCAAAGGTAGGTGATCCCGAAATCACGACGCGGATCGAAGCATACGAAATGGCATTTCGCCTGCAAGCCAGCGCACCGGAACTCGTCGATATCGCCAGCGAGTCCCAAGACACACTCGATATGTATGGCATCGACTCTCAGAAACCTTCTTTTGGAAGAAATTGTCTGTTAGCACGACGTTTGGTTGAGCGCGGAGTTCGCTTTGTTTGCCTGTTCCATCAAGGCTGGGACCATCACTCAAACGTAGTTGGTGGCCACCGCAACGCCTGCGCCGTGACAGATCAGCCAGCAACTGCCCTGGTCCAGGATCTCAAACAACGTGGCCTGCTGGAAGATACGGTCGTGTTGTGGAGCGGCGAGTTCGGCAGGACCCCAATGGCAGAGCGCAACCCGGCCCTGGGACGAGATCGGGGCCGCGACCATCACCCAAACGCATTTACCAGCTGGCTGGCCGGTGGCGGCATTCGCGGCGGCCAGACAATCGGTAAAACCGATGACCTGGGATATCACGTATCCGAAGATCCTGTACACGTACACGATCTGCAAGCAACACTCCTGCGTCTTCTCGGCATTGACCACACCCGCCTGACCTTTCGACATCAAGGGCGACCCTTCCGGTTGACCGATGTCGACGGTACGGTAATCACGAAACTACTCGCATGAAAATTGCTGCTCTATCGCGTTCCACCTGCCGGTTCATTCACCTGAAGTGGTGCTGGACATTATTGTTCTTGTCTTTATTACCCTTATCTTTCGCGCCACCTTGCCGCGCTGCAGAGCACTGGTCATTCCGCCTACCTTCTGCCCCGTCACTTCCTGCCGTCAGAGACCCCACGTGGGCGCACAGTGCTGCAGACCGATTTGTACTTGCACAACTGGACAGGCAAGACCACGAACCCTCTAACGCAGCCGCGCGTGCGAAACTGATCCGTCGTCTCAGTCTCGATCTCACGGGTCTCCCTCCCACTCTCGACGAACTCAACCAGCGACTAACAGATACCTCACCGGATGCGTTTGAACGTCATGCCGATCACTTGCTGTCGTCTCCACACTTTGGCGAACGTTGGGCATTGTGGTGGCTCGATGCCGTCCGTTACGCGGATTCAAACGGTTACGAAGTCGATCGCCCACGTTCGGCATGGCCCTATCGCGACTGGCTCATCAACGCATTCAACAACAACCTGCCATTCGATCAATTCACGATCGAGCAGCTCGCAGGCGACATGCTCTCAGCAGCAACCCTCGAACAACGGGTTGCCACAGGGTTCCATCGTCACACGTATCTCAACGAAGAAGGCGGCCACGACTGGGAGCAATTCCGCTGGGAAGCAATCGTCGATCGCGTACACACCACAGCGACGGTATTTCTAGGAATGAGCTTCTCCTGTGCGCAATGCCATGACCACAAATACGATCCACTTACCCAGGAAGAGTACTGGCGTTTTTTCGCCTTCTTCAACAACGTCGACGAGCCTTTTCTGGAGGTG